>CALMIQ010000231.1 GCA_937863965.1 uncultured Micropruina sp. | reverse complement strand
GGGGACGGTTCTCCACGTTCGATTCTCGAACGCGAGGGACGGTTCTTGCGTCGTAAGCGCGCCGGAACAACCGTCCCGACGTGCGAATTTCGAACGTGAAGAACCGTCCCCGGCGCGCGAGTTCCGACGTCCGGGGACGGTTCCTTGCGTGCGAATTTTGAACGTGGAAGAACCGTCCCCGGCGTGCGGAGCTCACTCCTCGGCCAAGCGATCCCGCAACTTCTCGAGCAGCTCGACCGCCGCGTCCGGGATGATCGTGCCGGGCGGGTAGATCGCGTCGGCACCGGCGGATCGCAGCTCGTCGAAGTCCTGTGCCGGGATGACGCCGCCGACCACGATCATCATGTCGTCGCGGCCCAGGCCGTCCAGTTCCGAGCGCAGCGCGGGCACCAGGGTCAGGTGACCCGCCGCCAGCGACGAGACGCCGACCACGTGGACGTCGGCCTCGACCGCCTGCCGGGCGACCTCGCCGGGCGTCTGGAACAGCGGGCCGACGTCGACGTCGAAGCCGAGGTCGGCGAACGCCGTCGAGATCACCTTCTGGCCGCGGTCGTGACCGTCCTGGCCCATCTTGGCGACCAGGATGCGCGGACGCCGGCCCTCGACGCTCTCGAACTCCTCGACCAGCTTGCGGGCCCGCTCGACCCCCCGGGACTCCCCCGTCTCACTGCGGTACACGCCACTGATCGTACGGATCTGCGCGGTGAAGCGACCGAACTGCGACTCCAGCGCACTCGAGATCTCACCGACGGACGCCCGGGCGCGGGCGGCGTCGATGCTCAGCTTCAGCAGGTTGCGGTCCGGATCGGTCGGATCCGGGTTGGCCGCGGCCCAGGAGAGCCGGTCCAGCGCCGCCTGAGTGGCCTCCGGGTCGCGCTCGGCCCGCAGCCGCTCCAGCTTGGCGATCTGCTCGGCCCGCACCTTGTTGTTGTCGACCTTGAGCACCTCGGGCGGGACGTCGTCCTCCACCCGGTACTTGTTGACGCCGATCAGCGGCTGGCGTCCGGAGTCGATCCGGGCCTGGGTGCGGGCCGCGGCCTCCTCGATGCGCATCTTCGGGATGCCGGCCTCGATCGCCTTGGCCATGCCGCCGGCCGCCTCGACCTCTTGGATGTGTCCCCAGGCCCGCGTGGCCAGGTCGTAGGTGAGCCGCTCGACGTAGGCCGAGCCGGCCCACGGGTCCACCACCCGGCAGGTGCCCGACTCCTGCTGGATGAACAGCTGGGTGTTGCGGGCGATCCGGGCGGAGAAGTCGGTCGGCAGCGCGATCGCCTCGTCCAGGGCGTTGGTGTGCAGCGACTGGGTGTGCCCCTGGGTCGCCGCCATCGCCTCCAGGCAGGTGCGGGCCACGTTGTTGAACACGTCCTGGGCGGTCAGCGACCAGCCGGAGGTCTGCGAATGCGTCCGCAGCGACATCGACTTCGGGTTCTTCGGCCCGAACTCGCGGACGAGGCGCGCCCACAGGAGCCGGGCGGCGCGGAACTTGGCGACCTCCATGAAGAAGTTCATCCCGACCGCCCAGAAGAAGCTCAGCCGCGGCGCGAACTGGTCGACCTTCAGCCCGACCGATTCGCCGGCCCGGATGTACTCGACGCCGTCGGCCAGGGTGTAGGCCATCTCGATGTCGGCGGTCGCCCCGGCCTCCTGCATGTGGTAGCCGGAGATCGAGATCGAGTTGAACTTCGGCATGTTCGCGCTGGTGAACGCGAAGATGTCGGAGATGATCCGCATCGACGGCGCCGGCGGGTAGATGTAGGTGTTGCGGACCATGAACTCCTTGAGGATGTCGTTCTGGATGGTCCCCGCGAGCTGGGCGGGCTTCACCCCCTGCTCCTCGGCGGCCACCACATACAGCGCCAGCACCGGCAGCACCGCGCCGTTCATGGTCATGGAGACGCTCATCTGGTCGAGCGGGATGCCGTCGAACAGCTGCCGCATGTCGAGGATCGAGTCGATCGCCACCCCGGCCATGCCGACGTCGCCGGTGACCCGCGGATGGTCGGAGTCGTAGCCGCGGTGGGTGGCCAGGTCGAATGCGACCGACAGGCCCTTCTGCCCGGCGGCCAGGTTGCGCCGGTAGAAGGCGTTCGACTCCTCGGCGGTGGAGAAGCCGGCGTACTGCCGGATCGTCCACGGCTGGTTGACGTACATGGTGGCGTACGGCCCGCGCAGGAACGGCGGGATGCCGGGGTAGGTGTTCAGGAAGTCCAGCCCGGCCAGCGCGTCCGAGCCGTAGACCGGCGGCACCAGGATGTGCTCGGGGGTCTGCCAGCCCTTGCTGTACGAGGGCACCCGGTCGATCAGGTCCTCCCACTGCTGCTCGGAATCCACCGGCGGCAGGGCATCGCCCAACTCGATGGTGTCGAAACGCGGAATGCTCACCGCACTACTCCCAACTCGTCCAGGGTGCCGGCCAGGAAGCCGGCCACGTCCATGCCGTCGAAGATCTCGCCGTCGATGACGGCGGCGGCGTCCGGGTCACCGGTCTCGGTGCGGCGTCCGGCGATCAGCACCTTGGTGACGCCGGCGGCCTTCAGCGCGGTGGCCACCGCGACGGCCTGGGCCGCGTACACCTTCGCCGAGGAGCACAGGATCACGACGCTCGCGCCCGCCGCGTCGACCCGCTCGACGATCTCGGACGCCGTCCCGCCCTCGCTGGTGGGGTGCGCGATGCCGGCGACCTGCAGCACGTTGGCGGTGAACTGCTCGCGGGGACCGAAGTCGCGCCGGGCGCCGAGACAGGCCAGGAACACCTGCGGCGCGGGGTCGGCCGCGGCGACCCGGTCGCGCAGCGCCTCGAACACCTCGCTGTCCCGCCGGGGGGCCAGGCCGCCCAGCACCGGGGGCTCCGGGCGGGGCCGGACGTCCAACGGCTCCTCGTTGGCCGCGGGGAACATCGAGACGCCGGTGATCGGCTGCCGCCGGTTGGCCAGCCGGACGCCGCGCGCCGCGACGGTGCCGTCGATCCACTCGGCCACCCGGCCGTCGGCCAGCGCGGCGGCCATGCCGCCGGCGGCCTCGATCTCGCCGAACCGCGCCCAGGCGCGTCCGGCCAGCTGATCGGTGAGGCTCTCCACGTACCAGGATCCGCCGGCCGGGTCGGCGACCCGGCCGAGGTTGGACTCCTCGGCGGCCAGCAGCTGGATGTTGCGGGCCATCCGCCGGGAGAAGTCGGTCGGCAGGCCCCAGGCGGTGTCGTGCGGCAGCACGGTGATCGACTCCGCCCCGCCGGCCGCCGCCGCGAAGGTGGCGATGGTGCCGCGCAGCAGGTTGACCCACGGGTCGTCGCGGGTGATCATCCGCCACGAGGTGACCGCGAGCTGGACGGCGCCCCGGGCCTCGGCGGGGACGCCGCTGACCTCGCCGACCCGGGCCCAGAGCCGGCGCAGCGCGCGCAGCCGGGCGATGGTCATGAACTGGTCGGCGTTGGCCGGCACGCGGAAGGCGATCTGGCCGAACGCGGTCGCGGGTGCGACGCCCGCTTGCTCCAGGTCGCGCAGGTACTCCACGCCGGTGGCGATCGCGAAGGCCAGCACGTCGACGTCGCCGGCTCCGGCGTCGTCGTACACCAGGGAGTCGACGGCGATGGCGCGCGCCTTCGGGAACTCGGTCAGCGCCGTGGCGACCCAGTCGCGCTGCGGCCCGAACTGGGGCGCCGCGCCGGTCAGCGCGGCGTGGCCGAGGGCGTCCAGACCGAGGCTGCCGCCCACCTCGGCGGCCTTGCCGCTGGCCCTCCAGAAGCCGGCCAGCGCGTCCGCGGCGGCGGCCTGATCGGTGCGGCTGCTCACCCGCAGGCGGGCGAGCTCGGGTAGCACCCCGGCCAGCACGCCCGCGACGTCGGCGGACGCGATGGCGTCCGGATCGACCCGCAGCCACAGCGAGGTGGCGCCGCGGGTCAGGTCGGCCAGCACGGCGGCGTTGCTGAACCCGACGTCGGGGTCCTCATGCAGTTGGGTGATGTCCCAGGCGTGGATCGTGCCGGTGCGCAGCGTCGATCCGCGGGTGAACGGGCTCACCGCCGGATGTCCCAGGTGGTGACCTTCCTCGGTGTGCTCCTCGCTTCGCTCGTCGGCACCTGCGTCGGCCTCGGCAGAGCTCGAGCGAGCTCGGCTCTGCTCTCGGCTTTCCTTGGTGTAC
>CALMIQ010000230.1 GCA_937863965.1 uncultured Micropruina sp. | reverse complement strand
GTCTACCAGATCTATCCGCGGAGCTTCGCCGACGCCAACGGCGACGGCATCGGCGACCTGCGTGGCATCGTGTCGCGGATCGACTACCTCGCCGGGCTCGGCATCGACGCAGTCTGGCTGAGCCCGTTCTACCCGTCCGAACTGGCGGACGGCGGCTACGACGTCATCGACTACCGCGACGTCGACCCGCGGATCGGCACCCTCGCCGACTTCGACGCCCTCGTCGCGGCGCTGCACGCCCACGACATCCGGGTGCTGATCGACATCGTGCCCAACCACTCGTCCAACATGCATCGTTGGTTCCTGGACGCGGTGGCGGCCGGGCCGGGATCGCCCGCCCGGGAGCGTTACCACTTCTACGACGGCACCGGCCCGGACGGCGCGCAGCCGCCCACCGACTGGAGTTCGCTGTTCGGCGGGCCCGCCTGGACCCGGGTGCCGGACGGGCAGTGGTACCTGCACACCTTCGCCGCCGAACAGCCCGACCTGAACTGGGCGAACCCCGAGGTGCGGGCGTACTTCCTGGGCACGCTGCGGTTCTGGGCCGACCGCGGCGTCGACGGCTTCCGGGTGGACGCCGCCCACATGCTGGCCAAGGACATGAGCCACCCGCTGCCCACCCAGGCCGAACTCGAGGACCTGCCCCGCGACGGCAGCCACCCGATGCTGGATCGCGACGAGCTGCACGACATCTACGCGGAGTGGCGCACCGTGTTCGACAGCTACGACCCGCCGCGGACCGCGGTCGCGGAGGCGGCGGTGCACGCGTCCCGCGTGCCGTTGTACGCCAGCCCGAAGACCCTCGGCCAGTCGTTCTTCTTCGACCTCCAGCTCGGCCCCTACGAGGCGGGCAGCTTCCGTCGCATCATCGACGACTGCCTCAGCGTGGCCGCGGCGTCCGGATCGTCGGTCACCTGGGTGCTGAACAACCACGACACGATCCGCCACGCCAGCCGCTACGGCACGCCGTTCCCCGGCTACGGCCCCGGCGGCGAACCGATCCGCAAGCACGGCGGCGATTGGCTGATGGCCGGCGGCGACCCGACCCTGATCGACGCCGCGCGAGGCCTGCGGCGGGCCCGCGCGGCGACGCTGCTGCTGCTCGCGCTGCCGGGCTCGGCGTACCTGTACCAGGGCGAGGAGCTGGGCCTGCAGGAGGTCTCCGAGATCCCGGACGCCGCCCGCCAGGACCCGTCCTTCTTCCGCAACCGCGCGGTGGAGGTGGGGCGCGACGGCTGCCGGGTGCCGCTGCCGTGGACACGCACCGG
>CALMIQ010000229.1 GCA_937863965.1 uncultured Micropruina sp. | reverse complement strand
CCCGTTCCGGGCACCGAATTCCTAGTTCGATTCGGCGTTGGCGACACGCCCGCCTCGAGTTGCCCGTCCGAGTGACAGGACGCGACGGAATGTGAGAGTGTTGCAGGCGCTGCCGCGAGGGCGACCGCACTGGTCGCCTGGGACAGCTCGCTCGGCAGTGGCCACCGGGCGCACCGGGGGTCGCATCACGTTAAGGAGAAGTACATGGCGCAGGGAACCGTCAAGTGGTTCAGTGCCGAGAAGGGCTACGGCTTCATCGAGGTCGAGGGTGGCACCCAGGACGTCTTCGTCCACCACACGGCGATCGACGTACAGGGCTTCCGTACCCTCAACGAGGGGCAGAAGGTCGAGTTCGAGATCACCTCGGGCCCGAAGGGTCCGCAGGCGGATCGGGTGCGGCCGATCTGACTTCGTCTCGAATCCCACGAACCGCGGGCCCCATCCACGATGATGGGGCCCGTTTCGCGTCCTCGGGGCCGGCTTTCCAGGGATGTCCCGGACGCCTTCCCCACTGACCCGACGCCCGTCGCCCGCTAGATTGGGCAGGAACCTTTGCTCCATGTCGAGAGGTACTCATGAGCTCCACCACTCCCCCCGGCGGCGCCGCCGCGATGCCGCTGCAGCCCCCGGCCACGCTGACCCTGACCGCACCCGAGCCGCCCGCGGTGATCACCGAGACCCAGGCCCCCGCGATGGCGCCGCAGGTCGAGGCGACCCAGGTGCCGGTGCTGGACGCCAAGGTGGACGAATTCCTGAACGCCCTGAGCGGCGCCGAGGAGAAGTCCCCGACGTTCACGGCCCAGGCCGACGCCGTCCGCAGCATGGGCGACGCCGACATCCGCAAGGCCGCCGAGACCTCCAACCGGCTGCTGAACACCCCGGTGCGGGCGCTCAAGGAGGGCGGCCTGTCCGAGGGCTCCAAGGTGGGTCAGACCCTGCTGCAGCTGCGCCGCACCGTCGAGGATCTCGACCCCGGCAAGGCCCGCGGCCCGAAGAAGTTCCTCGGCATGATCCCGTTCGGTGACCAGGTCACCGACTACTTCCGGCGCTACCAGAGCTCCCAGCAGCAGCTCAACGGCATCCTGCACGCGCTGCGCAGCGGCCAGGACGAGCTGACCAAGGACAACGTCGCGCTCAACATGGAGAAGCAGAACCTGTGGACCGTGATGGGCCGGCTGAACCAGTACGTCTACATCGCCGAACGGCTGGACGCCCGGCTCTCGGCCCAGGTCGCCGAGCTGCAGTTCTCCGACCCCGAGAAGGCGAAGGCGCTCAGCCAGGACGTGTTGTTCTACGTGCGGCAGAAGCACCAGGACCTGCTCACCCAGCTGGCGGTGTCGATCCAGAGCTACCTGGCGATCGACATCATCATCAAGAACAACATCGAGCTGATCAAGGGCGTCGACCGGGCCTCCACCACCACCATCTCGGCGCTCCGCACGGCGGTCATCGTGGCCCAGGCGCTCGGCAACCAGAAGTTGGTCCTCGATCAGATCACCGCGCTGAACACGACCACGTCACAGATGATCCAGCGCACCTCGGAGATGTTGAAGGAGAACTCGGCGCGCATCCAGGAGCAGGCGGCGTCCTCGACGATCGGCCTCGAGCAGCTGCAGGCGGCGTTCGCGAACATCTACTCGACGATGGATTCGATCGACGAGTTCAAGGCCCGCGCGCTGGACACCATGGCTCAGACCATCGGCGTCCTGGAGGGCGAGGTCATCAAGTCCAAGGACTACCTGGAGCGGGTCGCCCAGCAGGATTCCCGTACGCAGTCGATGCCGCAGATCAGTATCTGAGCGACCGCGACCGCATCGGCTGACCGGATACGAGGTAGTGGACGAGCAATGGGTTTCTGGGACTGGCTGACCGGCCGGGACTCCACACCGCAGCCGGCCGTCGTACCCGAGGTCGAGCCGGCGCCCACCGAGGGCGACATCCTGGCCTCGCTGGACGGCGTGGAGCAGTTGCTCGCCTCCGGGACGCTGCCGGGGGTGGTCCGCTCGCGCGCCGCGCGGGTGACCCGGTTGATCCGGCAGACGCTGCCGCGGCTCGGTTCGCTCGGCCTGGGCAGCTACGACAGCTACTCGGTGGTCGCCACCGCCACCGACTATCTGCCGGAGGCGATCGGCGCCTACCTGCGGCTGCCGCGGG
>CALMIQ010000228.1 GCA_937863965.1 uncultured Micropruina sp. | reverse complement strand
GCGGCAGTTCAGGGCGTTGGCTACCGGCGGTTGTAGATTTCTCGTCGGTGCCCGACGGCGATGACCAGAACCACGAGCAAGTTGTCATGGATCTCGTACACGATCCGGTAGTCGCCGGTGCGGACGCGCCACTCGCCATTTCCACCGACCAGCTTCTTGGCACCGCTGGGTCGGGGCTCGTCTGCCAATAACTCGATCGCCGCCTGCACGCGGCGTTGAGCGGAACGGTCCAGCTTTCGCAACTGACGTGCAGCCGCCGCGGCCACCTCGAGGCGGTATGTCATGCCAAGCCGAGGTCGGCCTTGACCTGCTCCCACGGTATTACCGGCTCGCCGTCGGCGATCTCGGCACGAGCGGCGCGAGCTGCCTCGATGTCGGCCAGATCTTCGGCGGCGGCGATCAAACGGTCCAGGTCCTCGGAGTCGATGACCGCAGCCACTCGCTGCCCACGCCGAGTCAGATAAACCGGATTGTGACCGACCCTGGCCGAGTCCACGACATCAGCCAGGCGCGCACGAGCATCGCTCACAGTCATTTCACTCATGACATGAGCATACCCGCCGAACCCGCTCAAACGTACATCTTGGCGCGCTGCTGCGTCGACAGAGCGATCATCCGACGTCCCGCACGATCGACCGAGCCAGTTGCGGCAGTTCCGGACTTGCGTCATCGGAGTTCTGGATCGGCTGGGGTTGCGGTCGCGCTGGCATCGCCGACAGAGTTGCGGCGATACAGGTGCCGATCTGTCCGGGCGAGGAGATAGATGTCGATGCAGGTCATCGCGGTCGACGAGCGGACGAACTGCCAGGAACGGCACGACCCCTGCTTCCGGGTGTACCTTCACGAGTCCGGCGGCGACACCACGTTCGGTGCGGTCGCCACCTACGACATCACTGGCGCGGACGTGCTCCAGGTGATCGACTGGGCCCAGACCCAGGCCGAGGGATGGTCACGTGCGACCGGGGGCGCCCGCCCCACCTACGCGATCGCGTATGTCCCTGAAGGTCCTGCCACTTCCGACCTCGACCGCCGCACCCTGGTCTGGCTGCTTGGCGTGGACGGCAACGACTCCGTTCAGGGCGAACAGCTCATCGCCCAACGGCGGATGCTGCAGCGACGCACCGATCCGGTCGGCATCCCCGAGGCGGACCGGGCCCCGCCCGGGGCCGCCTCCCCCTTCAACCGAATCCAACCGTCCGAGGGGTGAACCATGCGC
>CALMIQ010000227.1 GCA_937863965.1 uncultured Micropruina sp. | reverse complement strand
TCCCCCGGCACCACCCAGGCGTCGAACTCCTCCGCCGTCAGATCACCGGACGCCAACGCGGCCTCGCGCAGGGTGATGCCCTGCTTGTGCGCTTTCTTCGCCATGGCGGCGGCCTTGTCGTAGCCGATGTGCCGGTTCAGCGCGGTGACCACCATCAGGTTCGAGGCCAGGTTGGCCGCGATCTTCTCGCGGTTCGGCTCGATGCCCTCGGCGCAGTGCTCGCGGAACGAACGGCAGCCGTCGGCCAGCAGCCGGATCGACTCCAGCACCGCGTGCGCCATCACCGGCTTGTAGACGTTGAGCTGGAAGTTGCCCTGGCTACCGGCGAAGCCGACGGTCACGTCGTTGCCGAACACCCGGGTGGCGACCATGGTGATCGCCTCGCACTGGGTCGGGTTGACCTTGCCGGGCATGATCGACGAGCCCGGCTCGTTCTCTGGAATGATCAGTTCCCCGATCCCGTTGCGCGGCCCCGACGCGTACCAGCGGACGTCGTTGGCGATCTTCATCAGCGCCCCGGCCAGCACCCGCAGCGCGCCGCTCACGCCGACCAGCGCATCGTGCGCGGACAGCGCGGCGAACAGATCGCCGGCCTGGGTGAACTCCAACCCGGTCTCGTCCGAGATCCGCTGCGCGGTCAGCGCGCCGAAGTCGGGGTGGGCGTTCAGCCCGGTGCCGACCGCGGTGCCGCCGATCGCCAGGCCACGAGCCCGGAGGTCCGCGTCGCGCACGCCGTCGAGGGCGAAGTCGATCTGGGCGACCCAGCTGCCGATCACCTGGCCGAGCCGGATCGGGGTGGCGTCCTGCAGGTGCGTCCGGCCGACCATGATCACGTCGTCGTACGCGGACGCCTTGGCGGCCAGCACGTCGCGCAGCTCGGTCACCGGCGCGTACAGCCGCTCGTTGAGCTCGCACACCACCGCGATGTGCATCGCGGTCGGGAAAGTGTCGTTCGAGGACTGTCCCCGGTTCACGTGATCGTTCGGATGCACCGGCTTCTTCGACCCCAGCTCGCCGCCGGCCAGCTCGATCGCGCGGTTGCTGATCACCTCGTTGGCGTTCATGTTCGACTGGGTGCCCGAACCGGTCTGGAACACCACCAACGGGAAGTGATCGTCGAGGGTGCCGGCGATCACCTCGTCACCGGCGGCCACGATCAGTTCCGCGAGCTCGGACGGCAACTGCCCCAGCTCGGCGTTCGCCTCGGCCGCGGCCTTCTTCAGCACGCCCAGCGCCCGGATCATCGGACGTCCCCACACGAAGGTGTCCCGGCCGATGTCGAAATTCCCCAGACTGCGCTGCGTCTGAGCGCCCCAATAGCGGTCGGAGGCGACCTCGACGGTGCCCATGCTGTCGGATTCGATGCGCGTGCTCATGATGCTGAGAATAGGACGCCGCACCGGGGCTCGCAGGCGGTCGGCGGCATCGGCCCCACGGCAGCGAGGACGGACAGGGCTAAGCCCTGTCCGTCCTCGCAAGCCAACCCTGCACGGCGCTCCCCCCGAATGCGCACAACCCCCCGTGGGTCAAGGCGACCCTAGCCGTTCCCTGCGACGGACGCCGTGCGCACAATTGCGTATGACCAGTCAGAGAAGTGGCGAGAGCCTGCTGACCGTGATCGTCGCCTTCGCGGCCAACCTGTTGATCGCGGCGGCCAAGACCGTCGCCGCGGCGCTCACCGGCTCGGCGTCCATGGTCGCCGAGGCGGCGCACTCCTGGGCCGACACCGGCAACGAGGTGTTCCTGCTGATCGCCGAACGCCGAGCGGCCCGGCCGCGCGACGCGGCGCATCCGTTCGGCTACGGCCGGGAGGCCTACGTGTGGTCGATGTTCGCCGCCTTCGGGCTGTTCACCGTCGGCGCCGTGGTGTCGATCGCGCACGGCGTCCAGGAACTGGGCGCCGTCGAGAGCGACCACGAGAACTACCTGATCGGCTACGTCGTGCTGGCGCTCTCGTTCGCGTTGGAGGGGGCGTCCTTCCTGCAGGCCCTCCGGCAGACCCGCGGCGAGGCCGCCCGGCTCGGGCTGCGCCCGTTGGGCTACATCGCGCGGACGTCGAACCCCACCCTGCGCGCGGTCTTCGTCGAGGACTCCGCCGCCCTGGTCGGGCTGGTCATCGCCGCCGCCGGCATGGCCCTGCACCAGCTCACCGGCGACCCGGTCTACGACGCCGTCGGCTCGATCCTGGTCGGCCTGCTGCTGGGCGTGATCGCGGCCTTCCTGATCCGTCGCAATCGCGAGTTCCTGGTCGGCCAGGTGGTCCGCCCGCAGGTGCGGAACGATGTGCTCGCCACGCTGCTGGCGTTCCCCGAGGTGGAGGCGGTCACCTTCCTGCACCTGGAGTTCGTCGGGCCCGGGCGGGTGTTCCTGGTCGCCTCCGTCGACCTGGCCGGCGACCCGAGCGAACGCCAGCTCGCCGAGCGCCATCAGGCCATCGAGGACCTGCTGGAGAGCCAGCCGGCGATCGAACGCGCGCTGCTCACCCTGCCGACGCCGGGCGCCGCGCCGCTGATCCCCGAGGCTACGGGGCCAGCCCCGCGATGGCCGGTTTGAACCCCAGCCGCTTGTTCTCGCAGCAACCCGGGCGGCACACGTCGTACCAGGGTCCGGGTGCGGTCACCGCGGCCCGCTGATCGGCCGGACGCCCCTCCACCCGCTCGGCGACCAGGTCGGCCAGCGCGTCCACGAAGGCCGGGTGGACGCCGGGCGTCGGCGTCCGCCGCACCCACAGGCCCGCCTCGGCGGCGGTCTCGACGGCCTCGGTGTCCAGATCCCACATCACCTCCATGTGGTCGCTGACGAAGCCGAGCGGCACCAGGATCACGCCGCGACGTCCACGCACCGCCTGGATCGCGTCATTGACGTCGGGTTCCAGCCAGGGCTGATGCGGCGGCCCGGAACGCGACTGGTAGACGAGCTGCCAGGCGACCTCGGGCGCCGCCTGCGCCATCACGTACTCGGCGACCGCCCGGTGCTGTTCGGCGTAGGCGTCGCCGCCGCCGGAGAGGGCGGCGTCCGCGGTCGGGATCGAGTGGGTGGTGAACAACACCTCGAGCTGGTCGCGGGACAGGCCGTCCGCCTCGGCGGCGGCCACGGCGTCCCGCACCCCCTCGACGAACGGCTGCACGAAGCCCGGATGGTTGAAGAACGGCCGCACCTTGTCGATCGTGACGGCGCCGGCCAGGCCGGAGTCCTCCAGCGCGTCGGCCCAGTCCTCACGGTACTGCCGGCACGACGAGTACGACGAGTAGGCGCTGGTCGGGATCGCCAGCAGCCGGGTCAGCCCGCACTGGAAGGCCTGCACCACCGCGTCGTTCAGGTACGGCGTCCAGTTGCGGTTGCCCCAGAGGACCGGCAGCGGCAGCCCGCGCTGGGCGAGCCGGGCCTCCAGCGCCGCCCGCAACTCGCGGTTGTGCTGGTTGATCGGCGACACCCCGCCGAAGTGCCGGTAGTGGTGCGCGACCTCCTCCAGCCGGTCGTCGGGGATGCCGCGGCCACGGGTGACGTTGCGCAGGAACGGAATGACGTCGTCCTGGCCCTCGGGCCCGCCGAAACCCGACAGCAGGACGGCGTCGTAGCGGGTCGGCACCTCGACGTGTTCCGGCCCGGACGCCGCGCCGGGCGACGCGCTGGGCACCACCGCGCCCGGATCGAGATGGACGCGCGTCGCCGGCGCCGGCTTGCCGCCACCGATGCGCGGGAACCGATCCAGATCGGGGCCCCGTAGCGGTGCCGAATCCGGATCGATTCCGACCTGCCTGCCCAGCGTGCTCATGCCAGCACCTCCGCGACCTCGTCGGCGGCGATCCGGCGTCCGGTGTAGAAGGGCACCTCTTCGCGGACGTGCAGCCGGGCGCGGGTGGCCCGCAGGTCCCTCATCAGGTCGACCAGGTCGATCAGTTCGTCCGATTCCAGCGGCAGCAGCCACTCGTAGTCGTTCAGCGCGAACGCGGAGACGGTGTTGGCGATCACGCTGCGGAAGGCCGCCCCCTTGCGGCCGTGCTCGGCGAGCATCGCGCGCCGGTCCTGTTCGGGCAGCACATACCAGTCGTAGGAGCGCACGAACGGGTAGACGCACAACCACCCCCGGGCCGGCTCGCCGCGCAGGAAGCCGGGAACGTGGGACTTGTTGAACTCGGCGTCCCGGTGCACCCCCATCGCCGACCAGCTCAACGCCAGCGGGGCCAGTTCGGTGCTGCGCCGCAGCCGGCGGACGGCGGCCTGCAGTCCCTCGGCACTCGGCCCGTGCAGCCACAGCATCAGGTCGGCATCGGCCCGCATCGCGCTGACGTCGTACAACCCGCGCACCACCACGTCGCCGGCCTCGACGGCGGCGATCGCCTCGGCCAGCGATTCCGTCCCGGCCGCGCCCCGTCCCCCGAAACCCTGGGCGGTCAGCGGATCGCGCCGCAGCACCGTCCAGACGGCGTATCCGGTCGGACCCTGCTCACTCATCACAACTCCCTATTCGTTCCGTATCAATCGAGAGACCTCCGCGCGGGCCTGCGGGACGACACTGGCCAGCCCGACCCCGGCGATCCCGGCCCCCACCAGTGCGAGGCCGTCGATTCGCTGTCCAGTCAACCACTCTCGGGCGTCCGCCAGGCCCGGTGTTCCAGGAGGCAGGATCGACCAGCCCGTGCGCTTCACCGCCACCGGCTCGGGTAGCGGGCGGCCCAGCAGCGTGGACGCATCGGAGCGGACGAGGTCGGCCAGCGCGGAGGCGTCCAGGCCGGCTGTCGCCGGGGTCTGGCCGCGGCGTCCGTAGGACAACCGGAGGACGTCCCCACCACCGGCCGTCTCCCGTAGCCAGGCCCATTTGGCGGTGGAATGGGTGAGCGCCTTCGCGGCCACCCCGCTCACCCCGGCGCCGACCAGGACGCCGGTACCGCGCGGCTCGTCACCGTCGAGCCCCGGGGCGTCCAGGACCAGCGTGATCACCTCGATCCGAGTGGATTCGAGCACCACGGGGCCGCCCAGCAGCCGCACGGCGACATCCAGGGGCACCGCCAGCACCACCAGGTCGGCCGCCAGCTCGCGACGCGTGGTGGACACCCTCCAACCGCCCGGACGCCGGGTCAGCCCGCGGGCGGTCTCGTCGCAGGCGAGTTCGACGTTCCCGCTCGCCCGGGCGGACGAGATCAGCAGGTCCGCGAGCACGTGCATGCCGCCGCGAACCCCGTGCACAGCCGCTCCGGCGGGGGCATCCGCGGCGGCCCCCGCGACCGCCGCACGCAGGCTCGCCCCGGCGGCGACGCGAGCGGCCAACTGGGGCGCGAGGTCGGCGAGATCCACGTCGTCGGGTGAGGTCGAATAGACCCCGCCCACCAGCGGGGTGACCAGGTCGTCCAGGACCCGCCGGCCGTAGCCGGCGCGGACGACCTCGGCGAGCGTCCCGGACGCCGCCCGCTCCGCCGGCGCCGCACCCACCACGGCTCGGACGTCGTCGGCGTCCGGGTCGGCGGGCATGCCGAACACCAGCCGCTTCGGGATCGGGTGGGCGCCGGACGCGGTCTGCAGCCAGGCGCCGCCGGGATTGGGTGGCACGATCAGTTCGGTGGCGCCGAGGTCGGCCAGCAGCCGCTCCACCTCGCCGCCGCGCACCGAGTAGCCCTCGGCCCCGACATCGAGCGGAATGCCCCCCAGCTCGGCGCGGGCCAGCAGCCCGCCCGGCCAGCGCCAGGCGTCCAGCAGGACGACGTCGCAGCCCGCGCGCGCGAGTTCCCAGGCCGCGACCAGCCCGCCCGCCCCTGCGCCGACGACGACGGCGGTCATCGGCTGTGCACGTGGTCGACGATCCGAGTGAGCACCTCGGGATCGGTGCCCGGCGGCACCCCGTGACCGAGGTTGAAGACATGGCCGGGCGCCGCACGCCCGCGCCGCAGCACGTCGTCGACGGCGTCGGCGAGCACCGGCCAGGGCGCACCCAGCAACGCCGGGTCGAGATTGCCCTGCACCGCGCAGCGGCCACCCATCCGGGCATGCGCCTCGTCGATCGGGGTGCGCCAATCGACACCGATGCAGTCCACGTCCAGGTCGAGGACTCCGTACAGCTCGCCCGCACCGACCGCGAAGTGCACCAGCGGCACCCGGCGTCCCTCGTCGTCGGTGAGATCGCGGACGGCGTCGAAGGTCCGCCTGGAGGCGGGCGCGACGCGTTCGGCGTAGACCGCGGCCGGCAGCGAACCGGCCCAGGAGTCGAACAGCTGCACCGCGGAGGCCCCGGCCAGCACCTGCGCCCGCAGGAATCGCCCGGAGAGGTCGGCGCACCAGTCCAGCAGGCTCGCCCAGGCGTCCGGGTGGCGGTGGACCATCGTCCGGGCCGCCAGGTGGTCCTTGCTCGGACGCCCGGCGACCAGATAGGCGGCCAGCGTGAACGGAGCGCCGGCGAAGCCGATCAGCGGGTCGCGTCCGTCGTGCAGCAGCCGCAGGCCGGCCACCGCCTTCCGCACCCCGGCCGAGATCGGCTCGAGGGCGCCGGCCAACCCCTGCGGCGGATGCTCGGCGATCAGCGCCTCCACGGCGGCCGGGGTGTCGACGGGGGCCGGGAAGACCGGCCCGACGCCGGTCTCGATCTCGACCGGAACCCCCGCGAGCTTGAGCGGAACCACGATGTCGGAGAAGAAGATGGCGGCGTCCACGCCGTGCCGGCGCACCGGCTGCAGGGTGATCTCCGCGGCCATGTCGGGATCGAGGCAGGCATCGAGCATCCGGCGGCCCACCCGCAGCTCGCGGTATTCGGGCAGGGACCGGCCGGCCTGCCGCATGAACCACACCGGTGTCACCTCGGGGCGGGTCCCCCGGTAGGCGCTGACCAGCCACGACGAACCGGTGTCGCAGTTGAGGGGATGGCTGGCCGGCAGCACGGTCGAGGTCACATCAGCACCCTATTCGCCCGCGACGCGGCCCATTGCCGATCTCCGCGGTCTATGCTGGCGCGGTGCTGTTGTGCCTGACCGCGAGCCACCGCAGCCACGACTTCGCCGCGCTGGAGCAGTTGAGCGGCGGCTCGGGGAACGAACTCGTGGAGACGCTGTTGGCCGGCGACGGGATCGCCGGCGGCATCGTGCTGAGCACCTGCAACCGGTTCGAGCTCTATCTGGACGCCGCGCCGCACGCGCTGGAGGCCATCGAGGCACGCCGCGGCTCGCTCACCCTGCTGCGGGGCGAGGAGGCGGCACGGCATCTCTTCGCGGTCACCACCGGCCTGGAATCGGTGGTGATCGGCGAGCCCGAGATCGCCGGCCAGGTGCGCCGCGCCCTGAACCACGCCGAGCGCACCGGCGCCGCCACCCCCGTGCTGCAGCGGGCCTTCTCCGACGCCCTGGCGACGCGGCGGACCGTGCGGGAGCGCACCGGGCTGGGCGCCGCGCGTCCGTCGCTGATCCGGCTGGCCCTCGACCTGGCGTCCCATCGGATCACCGACTGGCCGGCCACCAAGGTGCTGCTGGTCGGCACCGGCCGCTACGCCACCTCCTGCCTGGAGGCGCTGCGCGACCGGGGCGTCCACGCGATCACGGTGTGGTCGCCGTCCGGCCGCGGTCAGGAGTTCGGGCACCGGCACGGCCTCGTCCAGGTCAGCGGTCACGCCGTCGCGGCGTCCGCCAGCCGGGCCGACGTCATCGTCTGCTGCACCACGAGCACCGAGCTGGTGATCCGGCCGGGGCTGCTGCAGGGGGCCTGCCCGGTCACCGCGCACGCAGCCGCGCAGTGCCCGATCGGGCATCCCCACGCCAGCGAACGGCGCCGGGTGATCATCGACCTCGGGCTGCCCCGCAACGTCGACCCGCTGGTCGCCGACCTGCCGGGCGTCGAACTGCTCGACCTGGAGGCGATCAAGCTGCACGCGCCGTTCCAGCACCTCGCCGTCGCCGACGATGCCGAGGCGCTGGTCCGCCAGGCGGCCGCCGCTCACGGCACGGACGCCGGCCCGATCGGCCCCGCCGTCGCCGCACTGCGCTCCCACGTCAGCGACGCCTTGGAGGCCGAGCTGGCCCGGGTGCGCCGCCGCTACGACGACGAGACCGCCGAGAAGACCGAGGCCGCCCTGCGGCACTTCGCCGGCGTCCTGCTGCACGGCCCGTCGGTCCGCGCCCGCGAACTCGCCAACTCCGGACGCCGCGACGAGTTCCTCGACGGCCTGCACGCCGTGTTCGGCATCGAACGCCCCGCCTGACGGCCCGCAGTCCGCCGTGCCCGCCAGGGCGGCTCAGTGCTGCGGCAGCTTCTTCGTCCAGCCCTTGGTGAGTTCGCGGGCGGCGACCCAGCCGGCGTACAGGCCGTCGGCCTCGTCCCGGCTCATCGCCGGCTCGAACACCCGCTCGACGGCCCACATGTTCGACAGGTCCTGCAGCGAGCCGTAGACGCCGTTGGAGAGGCCGGCCAGCAGCATCGCGCCGTAGATCGTCGCCTCGTGGTTCTTCGGCCGGATCACCGGGATGCCGAGGATGTCGGCCTGCATCTGGCAGAGCAGGTTGTTCTTCACCGCGCCGCCGTCGACGCGCAGTTCGGGGATCTCCACGTGGCCGCCGGACGTGGCCGCCTCGACCATGTCGCGGGTCTGGTAGACCATCGACTCCACCGCGGCCCGGATGATGTGCAGCCGGGTGGTGGCGTTGCTGATGCCGATGATCGCGGCCCGGGCGTAGGGGTCCCAGGTGGGCGCCGACAGGCCGGTGAAGGCCGGCACCAGGTACACGCCGTCGGTGCTCTTCACCTGGCCGGCATACCACTCCGAGTCGGGCGCGGCGTGGATCAGCTGCAGGTCGTCGCGCAGCCACTGCATGGTCTTGCCCTGCGCGAACAGCACGCCCTCGATCTCGTAGGCGGTCCTGCCCTCAACCGTCCAGCCGACGCTGGGGGTGAGCCCGGGGATCCGCTGCGGCTCCTGGCCGCAGTTGATGTTCAGCACGCCCGCGGTGCCGTAGGTCATCTTGCACTGCCCCTGCTCGAAGGCGGCCTGGCCGAACAGGCCGGCCTGCTGGTCGCCGAGGTCGGAGCCGATCGGGATCGGGGCCCCGAAGGACGCCTCGAGGTCGCCGAAGTGCGCGTCGCTGGGCAGGATCTTGGCCAGCATGTCCCGCGGGATGCCGTAGTGGCGCAGCAGCTCGTCGTCCCAGTCCAGGGTCTTCAGGTTCATCATCATGGTCCGCGAGCCGTTGGACACGTCGGTGACGAAGGAGTGGCCGCCGGTCATGTTCCACATCAGCCAGGTGTCGATCGTCCCGGCGAGCAGTTCGCCCCGCTCCGCGCGCTCCTGGGCACCGGCCACGTGGTCGAGGATCCAGCGGATCTTGGACGCCGAGTAGTAGGCGTCGGGGATGAGCCCGGTGCGCTCCTCGATCAGCTCGCCGATGCCGTCCGCCACCCACTTCTCCACCACGTCGACGGTCTGCCGCGACGACCACACGATCGCGTTGTAGATCGGCTCACCGCTCGACTTCTCCCACACCACGGAGGTCTCCCGCTGGTTGGTGATGCCGGCCGCGGTGATGTCGGCCGGAGACAGGGCAGCGTCGCGCAGCGCGGCCCGCATCACCTCGAGCTGGGTGGTCAGGATCTGCTTGGGGTCGTGCTCGATCCAACCCGGGCGCGGGTAGTGCTGGGTGAGCTCCTGCTGGCCGAAACCGACGACGGTGCCGGCCTCGTCGATGACGAACGAGCGGACGCTCGTCGTCCCGGAGTCGATCCCGAGTATGTACTTCGTCATGGTTCCCCTTCACATCGGTGTGGTTGGGTTGGATGGTCCCTGGCGTCGCCCCGTCGCGCGCGCCCTTCGGGACACCTTAGAAAGGGTTCACTGAACAGGTCAACCCTTGAACATACTTGTCTATACCTGTACCCTCCGAAGTCCGCCGCGAAGGGAGCCCGATGCTCGACCAGCTCGACCTGTCCGCGGTACGTGCCGTGGCCCTGGACGTCGACGGGACGCTGGCCGGCGCCGACGCGCAGGTCAGCGAGCGCAGCATCGCCGCGATGCGCGCCGTCGCCGCGCTCGACATCCCGGTGATCCTGCTCACCGGACGCACCCGCCGCAACGCCTTGGACATCGCCCGCCGGGCCGGACTGCCGCACGTGGCGATCGCCTGCAACGGGGCACTGGTCTTCGACCCGGTCACGGATGAGGACCTGATGGTCAACCCGATGTCGCAGGCCGACAAGCAGGTCTTCGCCCAGCTCGCCGACGAGCTGGACATGGACCTGACCTGGTGGACGAAGGACCGCATGTTCGTCGCGGGCGAGGGTCCGATCCGCGAGACGATCCGGGTCCTCAACGGCGAGGAGGCCGAGATCGGCGACCCGGCGGAGCTCGGGGAACTGGTCGTGATGAAGATGATGGCGTGGGCGCCCAGCGACCGGATGGACGTCATCGCCGACGAGATCCACCGGCGGCTGCCGAACACCCAGCGGTCGATGGACAGCCTGATGGAGGCCGTCGACGCCGAGTCCACAAAATGGCACGCGCTGGAGTGGGTGCTGGGCCGCTACGGCGTCGACCCGGCGTCCGTGCTGGGCGCCGGCGACGGCGGGAACGATGTGGTCTGGCTCAGTCGGATCGGTTTCCCGGTGGCGATGGGTAACGCCCGGCCCGAGGTGCACCGGGTCGCGCGCGCGGTCGCCTTGTCGAACGCCGAGGACGGCGCCGCCGACCTGCTCGAGCGCCTCGCCACGGCGCACGGAGCACGGTGATGGGCGCTCGCGCCATGCTGGCCGAGCTGGCCCGCGACGAGGACTACCTGCTGGCCAGCTATGCCCTCGACCTGCCGGCCGAGGTCGACCCGTGGGCGCGGGTCTCCCGGTTCGCGGTCGGCCAGACCATCGGCACCTGGGTCGAGGTGCCCGGGCTGACCCCCGAACTGCGGGAGCGGCACGAGGGCCGGGTCGTGCAGGTGCTGCCGATTCCGGCCGCCGACACGACCAACCGTTCCACCGGCGACCCGGTCAGCTACCTGGCCACCATCGCCTTCCCCACCGTCAACTTCGGGGCGTCCCTGCCGCAACTGCTGAACACGGTGATCGGCAACGACGCGTCCACGTCGCTGGAGGCGAAGCTGGTCGACCTGCAGCTCCCGGGCTCGCTGGAGAGTTCCTTCGCCGGTCCCCGGTTCGGGGTGGCCGGCCTGCGCGAACTCACCGGGGTGGCCGATGGCCCGCTGCTGCTGAACATGCTCAAGCCGTGCACCGGGCTGCCGCCCGAGGTCGCCGCCCAGATCTTCGAGGCGACCGCGCTGGGCGGGATCGACCTGATCAAGGACGACGAGCTGATGGGCAACACCGGCTACTCGACGGTGCTGCGCCGGGTGGAGCTGTTCACCGCCGCCGCCGACCGCGCCTACCAGACCACGGGCGTCCGTACCATCTACCTGCCCAACGTCTCCGACCGTCCCGACCGGATGCTGGCCACGGCGAGGCGCGCGGTCGAGGCGGGGGCGCGGGCGCTGATGGTCGCCTACACGACCGTCGGCCTGGGGGCGGTGGAGATGCTGGCCGACGAGGTCGGGGTGCCGATCCTGGGCCACTTCGCCGGCGCCGCCCCGCTGTACGAGGGTCCGCACACCGGGATGAGCGCGCCGCTGGCCGTCGGACTGTTCCCGCGCTTGGCGGGCGCCGACCTGACCCTGCTGGTCTCGCCCTACGGCGGCTACCCGATCACCCGGCTGCAGTACCTGCGCACCGCGCACCAGCTGTCGCTGCCCCGACCGCATCTGAAGCCGACGATGCCGGTGGTCGGCGGCGGCGTCCACCCGGGCACCGTCGCCCGCTTCCTGGACGAGCTCGGCCCCGACATCGTCCTCGGCGTCGGCGGCGCGATCCAGGGCCATCCGGACGGCGCCGCCGCCGGCGTCCGGGCGATGCGGCAGGCCGCGGACGCCGCGCTCGCCGGTGTGGACGCCGAGACCTACGCCCAGGACCATGCCGAGTTGGCCACGGCGCTGGAACTCTGGGGAACGCTGTAGCGGATCAGGCGTTGGCTCGGGCGATCCGCTCCAGGGATTCCAGGCCGATCACGCCGCGGGAGTCCCGGACGTCCTCACCCGCCAGCAATACGGCCGGTGAGCCCGGTTCACCCAGGTTCTCCACGACCGCCACGGCGGCCGGGAACGGATCGTCGGCGGTGAAGTGGCTGACCGTGACGATGTGCGCGATGCCGGCGGCCTCGGCCGCCTTGGCGCCGCTCTCGGAGTCCTCGACCACCACCGCCTGACTCGGCTGCAAACCGAGCTGCTCCAACGCGTACAGGTAGATGTCGGGAGCCGGCTTCTTGGCCGGCACGATGTCACCGCCGAAGATGCCCGACAGCCGGTCGTGGGTGGCCTGGCCGAACACCGCGACGGCGACGGCTTCGACGCTCGACACCGCCGAGGTGGACGCGATGGCCACCTCCCAGCCGGCGTCCAGCGCCTCCTCGACGAGGCGTTTGATGCCGGGGCGCCCGGGGATCAGGCCGCGGTGGACGATCTCCTGGTAGTCGGCGCTCTTCTGTTGGTGCACCTGGGCCAGCAGGGCGTCCAGGTCGTCGGAGCCGGGCACCTCGATCTCGGGATGCTGGCTCAGGTAGTACCGCATCCGCTCCTTGCCGCCGCCCACCTTGAGCAGGTCGGCGTACTCGTCCTCGGACCATCGGAACGGGTAGCCGAACTCGGCGAAGACCTGGTTGAAGGCGACCAAGTGGCCGTCCTTCTCGGTATCGGCCAGGACGCCGTCGCAGTCCAGGATCAACGCGTGCCGGCTCACTGCTGCACGTCCTTTCCGGTCGAGTGGAAGATGTCCGCGAAGCCGATGAAGAGCTGCTTGGAGGCGGCGATCATGGGGTCGAACAGCTTGACCGGCTCCCACTTGTTGGTCTGCTCGCATTCCTTCAGGTAGTCCAGCGCGGACTTCATGTAGGCGCGCTTGAGCGCGGTCGAGATGTTGATCTTGGTCACCCCGGCGTCGATGAACTCGTCGAACTCGGCGTTGCTCAGCCCGGTGCCGCCGTGCAGCACCACGGGCAGGTCGCACAGCGCGGCGATCTCGCGGACCCGCTGCGGCAGCAGCACCGGCTGCGCGGTGTACATGCCGTGCGCGGTGCCCAGCTGGGGCGCCATCAGGTCGGTTCCGGTCTCCAGGGCCACCTCGACCAGCTGTTCGACGGTGTAGGCGTGCCGCGCCTCGTCGGAGCCCACGCCGTCCTCGACACCGACGATGTTCTCGATCTCGCTCTCCACCGTGACCCCGGCGGCGTGCGCCTCGGCGACCACCTCGGCGGTCTCCCTGCGGGCCTGCTCCAGGTCGCGATCGGAGGCGTCGAAGAGCACCGACGACCAGCCGTGCCGGATCGCCAGCGTGATCACCTCACGGTCGGGACAGTGGTCCAGGTGCAGCGAGACGCCGACCGAGGCTTTCTCGGCGGCGTCCTTGGCCGCGAAGTGCAGGACGCCGGGGCCGGCGGACTTCACGGTCTTTACCGAGGTCTGCAGGATCACCGGCGAGCCGACCGCGTCGGCGGCCTCGACGACCGCCTTGATCGTCAGCGGATCGACGATGTTGATCGCGGGCACCGCGTAGCCCCTGCCCCTGGCCGCCGTGACCAGTTCGAGGGTGTTGACGTAGGGCATGGGCTCCTCCACTTGACTCGACGATGGGTCGAACGGCGACTGCACCGAAACACGTATGTACAACTATAGACAACTTGGCCCGGACCTGGCTAGATCCCCGACTGACTAGCCCAATGACGAGCCGCCGACCTCGAAGACGACCTTGCGTCCCTGCCCCACCAGTTCCAGTCCGGTGCGCCACTCCTCCAGCGGCAACACCTCGGAGATGAACGACTCGGCGTCGATCCGGCCGTCGGCGAGCAACCGCAGCGCGGTGCGATAGTTCTGCGCGTTCTTGCCCCGCGACCCGATCAGTTCGAGCTCGCGATTGACCAGCAGATCGAAGTCCACCGGAGGATTGCCGTTGTAGAGCGCGACCAGCACGAGCCGCCCACCACGGCGCAGCACCGGCTGCAGCGCGGCCGGCCACGCGGCGGCGGCGGAGCACTCGAAGGCCGAGTGGGCGCCGTAGCCGTCGGTGAGCCCGGCCACGAACTCGGCCAGATCGACCGCATCGCTGTCCACCGCATGGCCCGCGATCCCGCGGTCCAACGCGCCGGCCAGTGCGGCGGCGTGCCGCGCGCGTCCGACCAGCACCGTGGTGGCGCCGACGCCGGTGGCGACCGCGCTGGTCAGCGCCCCGATCGCGCCGGGGCCGGTGACGACGACCACCTCGCCGGCCAGGGACGGGCTGCGCTCGATCACCGCATGGACCGCGATCGACAGCGGCTCGGTGAGCGCGGCGGCGAGCAGCGAGACACCGTCCGGCAGCCTGTGGACGGCCAACTCGGGCATGCACAGGCTGTCGGCGAGCGCGCCGTCGGCGGTGGTGCCGATGCCCTTGCGGTAGGGACAGCGCTGGTACTGCTCGGCCCGGCAGTACAGGCAGGTGCCGCACAGGTAGGCGTCGGTCTCGAAGGTGACCCGGTCGCCCACCACGAGATCGCCGCGCAGGTCGGGACCGAGCGCCGCGATGACGCCGGACGCCTCGTGTCCCAGCGTCCGCGGGATGAGGCCGCTGTGATGCCCGTCGAGGGCCGCGCGGTCGGTGCCGCACACCCCCGCGTAGGCGATGTCGATCAACACCTGCCCGGGGCCGGGCTCGGGTCGCGGCACCTCGCGGAGTTCGACGTTGCCGGGGCCGGAGGCGTACTTCATCAGGGCGCGCACCCGCACTTCGTACCATGCGACCGCACGCACGTCCAACGCTAGACATGTCTATACAACTCTGGTTAGCATCGCCAGAACCGGGTGTGCGCAGTGGAGCGCGTGCCGTATCGGAAGGGACCGCCCAATGCCGCAGTACCTGATGGGGATCGACGCCGGAACCAGCGTCATCAAGGCCGCGATCTTCGACTCCCGTGGCAACGAACTGAGCCGCGGCGCACACAACGTGCCGATCATCAACCCCACCACCTACATGGCCGAGGAGGACATGGACACGGTCTGGGTGGCGGCCACCCTGGCCATTCGGGACGCCATCGAGGGATCGGCGGTGAAGCCCGACGAGATCGTCGCGGTCTCCGCCACCGGGCAGGGCGACGGCACCTGGCTGGTGGACGCCGACGGCGTGCCGGCCGGGCCGGCCATCCTGTGGACCGATGGGCGGGCGGGCGACATCATCGACGCCTGGTACGCCGACGGCACGATCAGCCGGCAGTTCCAGATCTCGGGCCTGGGCCCGTATGCGGGAACCGCATCCGCGCTGTTGCGCTGGCGGGCCGAGAACCAGCGCGAACTGCTCGACGGCGCCATCAACCTGTGGTGCAAGGACTGGATCGAGTACAACCTGACCGGCGACCTGTCGACCGACCCCTCCGACGCCTCGCTGGCCGGCATCGACGTCCGCACCCGGCAGTGGTCGCTGGAGGTGCTGAACCACTTCGGGCTCACCGACGTGCGCAACGTGCTGCCCGAACTGAAGACCCCGATCACCCAGATCGGCACCGTCACCCACACCGCCGCCGGGCTCACCGGACTGGCCGAGGGAACCCCGGTGTTCAAGGGCCAGATGGACATCACCGCCTCGTCGCTGGGCGTCGGCGTCGCCCGGCCCGGCGACTGCATGGCGGTGATCGGCACCGCCGGCATCGTCACCGTCGCCACCGACGACCTCGGCGATCGGATCGAGCCGGACGACGTCGGCTGGGTGATCCCGCACAGCCCGACGACCTGGATCCGGGCGCTCGGCATGAACTCCTGCACCCCGAACCTGGACTGGTATCTGCGTGAGTTCGGCGGCAGTTTCCGGCGCGAGTCGGAGGCCCGCGGACCGCAGTTCAGCTTCTTCGACTATCTCGACGAGGTCGTCGACGGCGTGCCGGTCGGCTCCCGCGGCGTCCTCTTCCACGGCTACACCGCCCCCGGCGGCGAGCGGGCACCGTTCGTGAAGCCCAGCGCCCGGGCGTCCTTCATCGGCATCACCGGGGCGCACACCCGCAACGACCTGCTGCGTGCGGTCTACGAGGGCGTCGCCTACGGCATCCGGGACTGCCTGGACGCCATCCCGACCGAGGTGAAGACGGTCCGGATGGCCGGCGGGGGTGCGAACTCGCCGGTGTGGTCGCAGATCTTCGCCGACGTGCTCGGCCGCGACGTCGTCGTCCCGGCCGGCACCGAGTTCGGCGCCAAGGGTGCGGCGATCGTGGCCGGCGTCGGCGTGGGGCTGTTCGAGTCCTACGAGCAGGGCGCCGACGAGACGGTGACGATCCTGCGGCGGTACCGGCCGAAGAAGAAGCGGACGGCGCTGTACGACGAGTACTTCGCGATCTACCGGGAGTACCGCGAGGCGATGCCGCCGATCTGGGACAAGCTCCAGACGATCACCCGCCGCGCGTGACCGACCTCGACGCGTTCGCGCGTGCGGCCTCCGGCGGCGCCCTGACCCGGCTCGCCGCGGGCCCGGACGCCCTGGCCGAGCTCCCCGCCCTGGTCCGGCGGCTGGCAGGCCCCGGCGAGCGGGTGCTGCTGAGCGACGACGTCGAGAAGTCCGCCGCCGGGCGGAACCTGCTGGGCTGGGTCGCCGGGCTCATCGGTGAGACCCGGCGGGTGGCCGTCCGGGCGAGTCACGCCCAGGTCGCGCTGGACGAGGTCACCGTCGAGACCACCGTGGCCGAGGTGGGCACCCCGGGCCTGCTGGTCAGCGTCGGCTCCGGCACGATCACCGACCTCGGCAAGGTGGTGGCGGCCCGGTCGGGCGCGCCGTTGCTCGCCGTCCAGACCGCGGCCTCGGTGAACGGCTACGCCGATCCGCTCAGCGTGCTGGTGATCGGCGGGGCGAAGCGCACCAGGCCGTCCGCCTGGCCGTCGGCGCTGGTGATCGACGACCGGGTGATCGACGCCGCCCCGGCCCGGCTCAACCGGTCGGGGGTGGGCGACGCGATCGCGATCTGGTCGGCGCCCGCGGACTGGTACCTGGCCTGCCGGCTCGGCCTGGACGGCCCCTTCGACGACGCCGTCGTCCGCCCCGTGCTGGACGCCGTCGAGCACCTGACCGACCCCGATCACGACACAGCCCGGCGGGCTCTGGTGGACAGCCTCACCGTGGGCGGCCTCGTGATCGGGGTCGCCGACTCGACCGCGCCGTTGTCGGGCTCGGAGCACCTGGTCAGCCACGTCCTCGACATGGCGGCGATGGCGCGCGGCGCCGAGCACGACCTGCACGGCGCCCAGGTGGGGGCCGCGACGGTGGTGTGCACCGCGCTGTGGCAGGAGGTCCGGGAGAGCTGCCGGGTCCTCGACCTGCCCTGGTCCGGGCTCTCCTACCCGGACGGCCTGGCCGACCGGGTGCTGAGCACCTGGGCCGCGCTCGACCCGTCCGGACGCCTCGGCCGGGAGTGCCTGACCGCGGTCGAACGCAAGGTCGCCGCCTGGGACGCCGCCGACAAGAGTGACTGTGATGCCGACCGGGAGGCCCTGCTGGAGACCCTGTTCGGCTACGTGGGCGATCCCGGCCGGAGCGCCACAACGCTGCGCCACTGGGGTGCCGCCGCCAGGTTCAGCGAGCTGACCCCCGCCGTCGACCGCGACCAACTGGCCTGGACGCTGTCCGCCCTGCCCTACATGCGCGACCGGCTCACCCTCCCCGACCTGCTGGTGATGTCGGGCGAATGGACGCCGGCCCTGATCGACCGCGTCCTGGAGCGGGCGGCGTCCGCCGGGGGTGGCTGACGATGCACAACGAGTGATCTTCGCCGTGGGAGTCAGAGCAACGACACGGCGCGACTCAGGACGCGGTCAGCGATCGGTTCGACCAGGTCATCTATCGAGACTCGCTCGAGGCCGCCCCGGACGCCCTCGACCGTCTCGGCGACCACGTCCTGGGCCTGCTGCCGGCTCATGCCCCACTGCACCGCCTCGTCGAGCAGGTGCGTGCCGTTGAGGTAGCGCAGGTTCCGCTGGCCGGCCAGGCGCATCCCGAAGTCAGAGAACCGCGGGTTGACGTAGAAGACCGGCGCGACATCGTAGGCCGGCGCCAGTTCGAAGACTCCATCTCGGAGGATCAGCGAGTAGTTCTTCGCGTGGGCATCCCCGTTGCCAACCAGCAGGTTGAAGGTGACCAGCCGCAGCAGTTCCCGGCGGAAACTCGCCGGGTCCTGCGCTTCCAGTCCCGGCCCGTCCGCGATCCTGGACAGCCGGCTGGCCGGCTCATCTGTCGCTTCGTACTTGTCGCCCGCACGTATTCCGAGCGCCTGTGCGAAGTCCTCCTGATGCAGGCGCCGTCCACCGGCACGGTCGTAACGTTCAACCACGAGCGCCAGCCGATCGCCGAACCGCATCAGTTCGGTGCGAGCGGCCGGGATGCCCGCGGCGGCGGCAAGGCTCATCGCCCAGTGTTCGTACTCGATGATGCGTCGAATGGGCACGTGGGGGTCGGTCGGCTCCGGTTTGATGATGTGGGTCGACATCACACCCGCGGCCGGCCACGCCCACCCATCGTCGGTGCGCGTCAGCAGGACTTTGCTCTGCACGCCGCCGAGCGAGGCCGACAACGTCCCGCCCTCGGGCGCGGACAAGGTGGGCAGTTCGGTGACGATCCGGGTGGTCTCCGCATCGGTCAAGGGCACCAGCCGCCCGTCCGGCGGCACATCGTCCACGGTCAGCTGGACGGCGCCGGCACACTCCACGCCGATCTGGGTCAGCAGCCCGAAGGCGTCGCCGGGGCGAAGCCGGTAACGCTGCTCGAACTGTGCGCGCACCGCACCCTCGGGCAGCAGGTTGTCGAGGAAGTTGGCGACATCCTCGGTATCCAGGCGCCGGTTCGTCATGGGCAGGGAGTACGACAGCAGGCGTGTGCCGATGCCCCACTGCTGGACGACGTCGTCCGAGAACCGAAGCCGCGTCCGGCCGGTGCGCGGTTGCTGGACGGTGCCGAGATGCTCTCCATGCAGCCAGAGGTTCAGCACGTCGGTCACGACGGCTCCTTGATCGCGACGCGACTGCCCCGGGGAACCAGGAGTACCTCGTAGCCGGTGGACGCCAGCAGGTCGATGATCACGGCGGTTGACGACGGAGCGCCCCGCTCGAGCCTCGACATCGTCGGGCGCGACGCATGCGCCAGGGCCGCGGCATCGTCCTGGTTGAGGCCTGCGTTCCTTCGGATCTCAGCCATCGCCGTCCCGAGGCTCGCGAGCGTCCTGACTCGGTACCACGCTTGCATCACAGGTGATGCAGTTCCGCCCTCAACCAGTCTCGAATCACTCATGATTCATCGTGGCATTGGATGGTGGATGAATCAACCGTGATTCGGTTCGGGTGAGGTCGGTGCCGCGCTCAGGCGGTGAGCACCACCTTGCCGGTGTTGCGGCGCTGCTCGAGATAGCGGTGAGCTGCGGCGGCGTCGGCCAGCGGGAAGGTCCGGTCGACGTGCGGACGCACCCAGCCCTCGTCCACGCCGGCCAGGAGGGCGTCCATCCAGGTGCGGATCTTGGCCGTCTCGCCCCACAGATGGCCGACGTTGACGCCGAAGGCGGACCGGTTCTGGTTCATCAGCGCCACGGGATTGAACCACGGCATGCCGAGGCCGACCTTCAACAGGCGCAGCCTGCCGCCGAGCCCCGTCCCGGACGCGGTGGACACCCCGAACATGCCGAGACGCCCCGTGCTGCGCAGCACGCGCCAACTCTGCCGCCAGTGGGCACCCCCGAGCGGATCGATGACCAGCTCGACGCCGCGCCCGTCGGTGAGCCGGGCGACCTCCCGGGTCCAGTCGCCGGTGCGGTAGTCGATCACCTCGTCCACCCCACGCTGCTTCAGGAAGGCATGCTTGGCCGGGCTGGCCGTGCCGAGGATCCGGGCGCCGACGCGGGCCGCCACGTCGATCGCGGCCAGGCCCACCCCGCCCCCGGCGTTGTGGATCAGCACCGTCTCGTCCCGCGACAGAGCCCCCATCACCACCAGCAGCTGCCAGGCCGTCAGGTAGTTCACCGGGAGGACGGCCGCCTGCTCGTGAGACAGCGCCGCCGGCTTGTCGAACACGCGCTCCTCGGGGACGATCACCGTATCGGCATAGCCGCCGAAGCGGGTCAGCGCGAACACCTCCGACCCGACCCACTCGGGGCGGGCCTGCGGGCCGACCGCATCGACGACGCCGCTGACCTCGTACCCCACGACACAGGGCGGCTTCGGCGCGTCCGGATACAGACCCTGGCGGGCGAGCACATCGGCGAAGTTGACGCCGCTGGCCCGTACCCGAATGCGCACCTCGCCGTCCCCCGGTACCGGGTCCGCGGCCTCACGAAGCCGCAGCCGTTCCGGACCGCCGTGGCCGGCGATGATGATCTGACGCATCGTGCCGCCTCCTGCCGGGTCGTCCCTTGGTTCAGGTCAGGTCGTAGTCGAACTCGAGCCGGATGCGGTCGCTGCGGAATTTGATCCGGGTGTACTCGAAAAGGCGGCGGGAGCGGTCCCTGATGCGCTGCTCCAGCAGCAGCAGCGGGACGCCGCGGCGCACGCCCAGGGCGGTGAGTTCCTCCTCGGAGGGCACCAGCGATTCGAGGCTCTCGTGCACGTAGGCCATGTCCAGGCCGTAGTCGCGGGCCAGCACCTGGCACAGCTGCTTCTCGGCCAGGTCGTGCTCCAGCAGGCCGGGCGCCAGCGGCAGCGGCACGTACGACTTGTGCAGGCTGATCGGGGTCTCACCGGCGTACCGCAGTCGCTCGACCATGTACAGCGGAGTGCCGATGCTCACGTCCAGCTGACGCGCCAGCCGGTCGTCGGCCTCGACCTGACCCGAGTTGAGCATCTCCGTCCGGGTGGAGTAGCCCTGCTGCTCCAACTGCTCACGGACGCCGTAGTACGCCGGCGAGCGGGTGGGGATCTTGGGCTGGGCGACGAAGGTGCCCTTGCCGTGCACCCGGAACACCAGTCCCTCGTCGACCAGCTTGCCGAGCACCTGCCGGATGGTCATCCGGCTGATCGAGTAGATCTGGTTGAGCTCGTTCTCGGACGGGATGCGCTGCTCGGGCTGCCATTCCCCGCTGAGGATCTTGGTCCGCAACTCGTCGGCGAGTTGCAGGTACAGGGGCACGGCCGAGTTCCGGTTCAAAGTGGTGGTCACGCCTGACTCCTTCGCGCGCAACGGAACGGGTAGCTGACTTGGCTGTACATGTACGGTCATGTCCTGTAACTTGGCCAGCCTGAGCTTACCCCACCCGTCGTCGCGACTCGGATGCGGGCACGCGCACCTAGGAGGCAAAGCAGCCATGCCGCAGACCGAGCCCCTGCAGCCGTCGGCCAGCTGGACCCAGCTCACCGCTCTGGAGGCCGACTGGGACGCCGCCGACCCGGCCCTGCTCGAGACGATGACGGTGCAGATGCACCTGATCCGCGCCTTCGAGGAGCAGGTGCTCGACCTGGCCGGCCAAAAGCTGATCAACGGCCCGGCGCACTCCTCGATCGGCCAGGAGGCCGGCGCGGTCGGCTCGGCGATCCCGCTCACCGTCGCCGACCAGATCAACGGCTCGCACCGCGGCCATCACCAGTTCCTGGCCAAGGCGCTCAACGCCGTCCAGCCCGGCGGGTTCCGGCTCGGCGCCGACTGGACGCCCGAGGTCGTCACGGTGCTGCACCGGACGCTGTCGGAGATCGCCGGACTGTCCGACGGCTACTGCCGGGGCCGCGGCGGGTCGATGCACCTGCAGTGGAAGGAGGTCGGCGCGATGGGCACCAACGCCATCGTCGGCGGCGCCGTCCCGTTCGCCACCGGTTTCGCGATGGCCCACAAGCTCGCCGAGACGGACGCGGTGGCGGTCACCTACTTCGGTGACGGCGCCAGCAACATCGGCTCCACCCTGGAGGCGCTGAACATCGCGGCCGCCTGGAAGCTGCCGATCGTCTTCTTCATCGAGAACAACCACTACGCGGTCTCCACCACCGACGACGAGGCGACGGCCGACCCGCGGCTGAGCGTCCGCGGCCTGGGCTTCGGCATCCCGAGTTGGCGCGTCGACGGCCAGGACGCCCTCGCCGTGAAGCTCGTCATGGACGAGGTGCTGCGCCACGTCCGCGCCGGCGAGGGCCCCGCGGTCGTCGAGGCCGACACCTACCGCTACTTCCACCAGAACGGGCCCTTCCCGGGCAGCGCCTTCGGCTACCGCAGCAAGGAGGAGGAGTCACGCTGGCGCGACCGCGACCCGCTGCAGCTGGCCGAGCGGCACCTGGACCGGCTCGGCATCGCCACCCGCGAGCAGCTGGACGACCTGCGCAAGGCCTGCAGGAAGACCATGAAGGAGCTCGCCGACCGGATCACCGAGCCCGACCCGTCCGGACGCCCCGGGCAGCTGCGGATCCGGCCCGAGCTGTGGCCGCAGGCGTCCTTCATCGACGTCGGCATCCGCGGCGACTGGCCGGTCACCGACCGCATCCGCGGCGGGGACGACTTCACCGCCGACGAGCTGCACGAGCAGCGCTTCGTCGACACCATCGCCGCCGTGATGCACCGCCGGATGGAGACCGACGATTCGGTGATCGTGCTCGGCGAGGACGTGCACAAGCTGAACGGCGGCTCCCGCGGCGCCACCAAGGGCCTGCCGCGGGACTTCCCCGGACGCGTGCTGGGCACCCCGATCGCCGAGGCCGGCTTCACCGGGCTGGGCGGCGGCGTCGCCCTCGACGGCCGGTTCTACCCGGTCGTCGAGTTGATGTACGCCGACTTCATCTGGGTGGCCGCCGACCAGATCTTCAACCAGATCGGCCGGGCCCGGCACATGTTCGGCGGCGACCACGACATGGCCATGCTGCTGCGGCTCAAGATCGGCACCACGACGGGCTACGGCTCCCAGCACTCGATGGATCCGGCGGGGATCCTGTCCACCTCGGTGGGCTGGCGGATCATCGCCCCCTCCACCCAGCTCGACTACGTCGGCCTGCTCAACGCGGCGATGCTGACCCGCGACCCGGTCGCGGTGCTCGAACACGATGCCGACCTGTACAAGCTGGAGGGCTTGGCCCCGAAGGACCTCGACTTCGTGCTGCCGTTCGGCAAGGCGGCGGTGCGCCGCGAGGGCTCCGAGGTCACCCTGATCAGCTACCTGTCGATGGTGCAACGCTGCCTGGACGCCGTCGAGGCCTCCGGTGTGGACGGCGAGGTGATCGACCTGCGCTGGCTCGACCGGGCGTCCATCGACTGGGAGACCATCGAGGAGTCGGTGCGGAAGACCAACCGGGTGGTGATCGTCGAGCAGGGCGCACAGGGCACCTCCTACGGCGGCTGGCTGGCCGGCGAGATCGGCCGCCGCCTGTTCGACTGGCTGGACGCCCCGGTGCTGCGGGTGCAGGGCGGCGAGGCGGCCCCGAGCATCTCCAAGGCGCTCGAGACGGCCGCCAACGCCGACACCGACGACATCGTCGCCGCCCTGACCGAGCTGAGGGGATAGTCATGGCCTCGTTGCTGCGCATGCCCGGCGTCTCGGCCGACGCGGACACCGCCCTGCTGGAGAGCTGGTCGGTCGCCGCCGGGGACGCCGTCTCCCGCGGGACCGCGCTGGCCACGGTGGAGACCGACAAGGCACTGGTCGAGATCGAGGCCGAGACCGACGCCGTGGTGCACACCCTGCTGGTCCAGGGCGGCGCCACGGTCACCGTCGGCGACCCGATCGCGGTGCTCGCCGAACCGGGCGAGGATCCGTCCGTCGCGGCCGCGCTGGCCGCCCAGCTGACCGGTGCCGCGGTGACCGCGCCCGGTTCCGACGAGCTCGACCAGCGAACGATCTCGGTGGACACCATCGCCGTGGCCGAGGACATGCGGGCGCCCGACCCGGAGACGCCGAAGGCACCCGCGCCCCCGCAGCCGGCGGCTCCCGCGCCCGCCGCTCGCCCGGCCCGGCGTCCCGGTGAGCGGATCTTCTCCAGCCCGCTGGCCCGCCGGCTGGCGAAGGAGTACGGCCTGGAACTGGCCGACATTCCCGGCACCGGCCCGGCGAACCGGATCACCAAGGCCGATGTGGAGGCCGCCTACGCACACGCCGCGCACCACGCCGCACCGCCCACCACGGCGCCCACGCCGTCCGCCTCGGTCGAGCCCAGCGCGGTCACCCGGATCCCGCACACCCGGCTGCGCCGCGCCATCGCCGGCCGGCTGCAGGCGTCCAAACAGAACGCCCCGCACTTCTACCTGACCCGCGAACTCGATCTCGGGCCGCTGCTGGCGCTGCGCGCCCAGCTCAACGACGGCGGCGACGTGCGGATCTCGGTCAACGATCTGCTGGTCAAGGCCGCCGGCCTCGCCCTGCAGGCCGTCCCCGAGGCGAACGTGAGCTGGACCGACGACGCCCTGCTGCAGTACGCCTCCAGCGATGTCGCGGTGGCGGTCGCCAGCGAGCGCGGGCTGGTCACCCCCGTCGTCCGCGGGGTCGAGACGCTCGGCATCGCGGCGCTGTCGGCCGCGATCTCGGACGCCGCCCGGCGCGCCGGCGAGGGCCGGCTGCAGCAGAAGGAACTGGAGGGCGGCTCGCTGACCGTGAGCAACCTGGGCATGTTCGACGTGGACGAGTTCGCGGCCATCCTCAACCCGCCGCACGGCGCCATCCTGGCGATCGGCTCGGCCAAGCCGCGGCCCTGGGTCGGTGACGACGGTCAGCTCACCGTCGCCACCACCTGCCGGATCACCGCGTCGTTCGACCACCGCGCCATCGACGGCGCGCTCGGCGCCCGGTACCTGCGGGCGCTCGCGGACCTGATCGCGCGACCCATCCGACTCCTGCTCTGATCCCGACCATCCGCACCGTGACCCCAAAGGAGAGGCACATGAAGAAGATCATCAACGACCCGGCCAACGTGCTGGCCGAGATGAACCGCGGTTTCGCCGCCGCGTATCGCGACATCGTCGAACTGCACGACGACCCGCTGTACGTCTGCCGGGCGGGCGGCGCCGTCCAGGGCAAGGTGGGCGTCATCTCCGGCGGCGGCAGCGGGCACGAGCCCCTCGGCGGCGGCTACGTCGGCCGGGGCATGCTCAGCGCCGCGGCACCCGGCGCCTTCTTCAGTTCGCCGACCCCCGATCAGATCCTGGCCGCCACCCAGGCCGCCGACGGCGGCGCGGGCGTCCTGCACCTGATCCTCAACTACACCGGCGACATCCTCAACTTCGAGACCGGGGCCGAACTGGCCGACCTGGAGGGCATCCCGATCACCACGGTGGTGATCAACGACGACGTGGCGGTGGAGAATTCCACCTGGACGGCCGGACGCCGCGGCGTCGCGGGCGCGATCGTGGCCTTCAAGCTGGCCGGCGCCGCCGCCGACCGCGGGGACGACCTGGAGACCGTCACCCGGATCGCCGCCAAGGCCAACGAGAACATGGCCACCATGGGCCTGGCGCTCAGCGCCTGCACCGTGCCCACCGTCGGCAAGCCGTCCTTCGATCTCGGCGAGGACGAGATGGAACTCGGCATCGGCGTCCACGGCGAGCCCGGCGTCAAGCGGGTCCCGATGATGAAGGCCGACGACATCGTCGACGTCCTGCTGGACGCCACCGTCAAGGACCTCGCGATCGAGCGCGGCGAGGACGTCCTGCTCTACATCAACGGACTCGGCGCCACCCCGCTGTGCGAGCAGTACATCATGTACAACCGGGCCGCCGACCGGCTCGCCGACCTCGGCGTCAACGTCACCCGTAGTCAGATCGGCAACTTCTTCACCTCGCTGGAGATGGCCGGGGCGTCGTTGACGGTGATGCGGCTGGACGACGAGCTCACCGGTCTCTACGACGCGCCGGTACACACCGCCGGCTGGCGCGCGGGCATCTGAGGTTCTCGCCCCGCAGGGGTGGCTCGACCGGCATTCACCGCGGTTGGGCCATAGACTCCCCCCGTGAGCGCCTCGTCCGCCCCGGAACGGTCCGGCCCTGCCGAGGGGATACGAATCCTCTACGCGGGTGCCGCCATCGTCGCGTGCCTGGTCGGCATCTACTCAATCCGCGACGTGGTGGCGCCCGTCTTCCTGGCCATGACGCTGGTGGTCACCGCCCGGCCGCTGGTGCTGTGGCTGAACGAACACCGGGTGCCGAAGATGATCAGCGCGCTGATCGGCATGCTCGTCGTCTTCCTGGTGCTGCTCGCCATCCTGTTCGCGGTCACGGTGGCGATGATCCAGTTCATCCAGGCGATGCCCGCCTACGCCGACCGGTTCAACCAGTTGTGGGCGCAGGCGTCCGAACGGCTGATCGCCTGGGGCGTCAGTCAAGAGACGATCAGCGAGTGGCTGCGCACCTTCGACTACTCGCGGCTGCTGGGCTACGTCACCGGGGTGATGAGCGGGGTGGGCTTCTGGGCCACGTTCCTCGGCTCGCTCTTCCTGTTCGTCGCGTTCGTCTCGGTCGACCTGACCGACACCACGCAGCAGCGGGTCAAGCTGGCGGCGGTGCGGCCCAACCTGGCCGCGGCGCTGCTGGACTTCTCCTGGCGGGTGCGCAAGTACTGGATCGTCAACACGATCTTCGGCCTGGCGGTCGCGGTGATCAACATGGGCATCCTGGCCTTCCTGCAGATCCCGCTGGTGCTGACCTGGGGAATCCTGGCGTTCGTCACCGCGTACATCCCCAATGTCGGCTTCATCATCGGCATGGTGCCGCCGGCGTTGATGGCGTTGCTGGCCCGGGACTTCCAGACCATGGTGGTGATGGTGGCGCTCTACGTGGTGGTGAATTTCATCGCCTCGATGGTGATCCAGCCCAAGGTGACCGGCGACGCGGTCGGGCTCAACATCACCACCACCTTCATCTCCCTGGTCTTCTGGTCGATCATCATCGGCCCGATGGGCGCCATCCTGGCCGTTCCGATGACGCTGTTCTGCAAGGCCATCCTGTTCGACGCCGACCCGCAGACGCGCTGGTTGTCGGTCTTCATGGGCGGCAGCCTCGACCTGGTCGGCGCCGCCGAGACCGTGCCGCCGCTGGAGGCGCCCACGGTGCGGGAGGACCCTCTGGTCGAGCCCGAACCCGACCCGGAGCCGGCACCGCGATCGGCGCCCGAGCCGGAACCCGACCCCGGCCCTGACGCCGATCAACGACCCGCGACGCAGTCCGGCTGATCACGCGTATCAACGAACGGTCGGCGGCGCTCTGAATGCTCGAATCCCCGATTCGAGACAGGAGCCGCCGTGAGCGACACCGGCCCGGGCCGCAGCGCCAAACGATTCGCCTTCCTGGTCCATCCCCGTGCGGATGTGGCCACCGACATGGCCCGGGTGTGGTCACCATTGGGCCGGATTCCGGCCTCCGCGTGGGACTGGGGCCTGCGCCGCCTTCCGGTGCCGCCCCAGCTGCTCGCCTCCGTCCGCCGTCGCGACACCGCCCCGGACGCCGGACCCGACGGCTGGGTGCTGGTGGTTCCGGTCGGCGCCCGCCAGCTGCTCGGCGAGGACCGCCGCTGGGCGGTCGGCAAGGTCGAGCAGGCCATCGACCGCGCCGAGTCCCTGGGTGCCGAGATCGTCGGCCTGGGCGCGCTGACCGCCCCGGTCACCGGCGCCGGACGCCTGCTGCGGCCCCGGCCCGGCATCACCATGACCACCGGCAACGCGTTCACCGCGCACCTGACCGTGGAGGCGCTGCGCCGGCTGCTGCCCGCAGCGCCGGGAACCCACGTGGCGATCGTCGGCGCCACCGGCAGCGTCGGCTGGTGCGTCGTCCGGCTGCTGGCCGACGA
>CALMIQ010000226.1 GCA_937863965.1 uncultured Micropruina sp. | reverse complement strand
CCCATACGTCCGCGATGTGAGAGATCTCGCCAGCGCTGATAGCCTTCTCGACATACCCGAAGGCATGGGGGGACCACCCGGGTACGCCGGCGCAGCGGCGCCGGCCACCAACAGCCCTGATGGAAAGGTCCCCCGGGTGTCTCGGACTACGAAGGCGCTTGCGCGCCTCCTGATATCCCTCTTGTGCTCAGCAGTGGTCGCCGGTGGCGTGCTTGCCACCGCGACCAACTCCTCCGCCGCACCCGACCTCTCGGTGGTCGTCGTGCAGTCGGAGGATCGCGCCACCATCACCTGGGTGTCGGCGGTCAACCCGCCGGAGGGCTGGTTCGTCGGGCGCGACGGCAAGGATTCCAGCGGATACGGCGCGTGGTCGAGCACCGTGTCGGCCGGCCTCCGGTCGTGGACGTTCAACCACCTGGTCAGGGGCGACCGGTACACCCTCACGGTGAAGTCATCGGTCGGTGCCGGCAGTGTCTCGATCGTCGCCGGCGCTCCGCAACCGTCGGCGACGGCTCCCACCCTCGATCCGGCCGCACCGGCATCACCAACCCCACAGCCGACGTCGCCGCAGCCCGCGAGCCCCACGCCGACGTTGTCAGCGCCGTCGACGGCGCCGGGCATCGAGCTGCCCGACGGCACCGGCTGGCTGTCGGGGGTGGCCACGAGGGAGCACGGGAACGGGTCGGATCCGGCCAAGTACTTCGGCGACTGGCGGGGCAGCAAGGTCGAGATCGGCCAGACCTGGCCGCACACCCCCGACGTGTGGGGCATCAATCCGTCGGTGCAGAACTCCTGGGCCGGTTTCAACGGCCCGATGAGCCTGTCGTTCACCCCCGGACCGGACTGGAAGGGAATGCAGGGCTGGCGCTCCTATGCGGCGATCGCCCGCGGCGACATGGACGCATGGTGGCGCGCGGCCGCCCAGAACACCCGCCGGCTACGCGCCGGCAAGGGCACCACCTACGTCTCCCCGTTCTACGAGTACAACGGCGACTGGATGACGTGGAGCGTCAGTCGCACGACGCAGGGCTACTCCGACTTCCGCAACGCCTGGGCCCGCGTGGCGGCGATCTGGCGGCAGGAGTTCCCCGAGGTCACACTCGTCCTCCCCGCAGCCTGCTCGCGCGACGTCCCGGCGGCCATGATGCCGGCGTCCAACACCTATGACGTCGTCGGCTGCACCATCTACAACGCCTGGCCCTGGCGCGAGGACGGCGCCCCGACCATGCGCCTGCTCGAGGCCGGACGCCAGCGCGCGCTCGCCGCCGGCAAGCCGCTCGGCATCACCGAGTGGGCCAACTCAGCCAACCCGCGGACCGCCGGCGGTGGCGGCGACGCCCCAGGGTTCATCAGCGCCATGCACGAATGGATGCGGAAGAACGCCGGCAGCGGGCCGGGCCAGCTCGTCTTCGAGACCTTCTTCAACATCGACGGATACTCCCTCGACCACATTCTGCTGCGCTACAACGGCGCCGGCGGCGCGGTCAGCGGATCCCAATCCCGGACGGCCACCCGCTACCGGGAGCTATGGAACCACTGATCTTCTGGGGGTTTGGCGCGCCGTGGGGTCCCCGGGGGGCGTTG
>CALMIQ010000225.1 GCA_937863965.1 uncultured Micropruina sp. | reverse complement strand
ACCCTCAGCAGCAAGCTGAAGGAATCAAACCAGCAAGTCTCCGGACACGCCGGGGCGGTTCAGCCCTTGCTTACTGGCCCTTGTTTGTGGGAGTCTGTGGGCGTGGGTGTGGGGGCACCCACTCGCGGGTTCGGGACCCGTGAGCATTTCCGGGGGGGATACAATCTCATGACCGCTTTGGACGCACGCGTCCACGCCGTTCATCAGCGGCTCGGCGGTGCCCTGGGGAGAACGGCGGGCCGTAGTGCTGCGTTTCGTCAGACCGGTGTTGCGCTGTTGGATGCCTTGCTGCTCACCGTTGTGGCGGTGGCCGCTTATGTGGGCCGGTTCGGCCTGGGCTTCGGGAACGAGACCTTTGGCCCTGAAGGGGCCGTCTGGGTCTACTACGTGATCCCGAGCGTGTGGATGGCGCTGCTCGCGGCGTGCGGGGCATACTCTCTGCACCACTTGCAGACCGGCATGGTCGAGTACCAGCGCGTCGCCCTCGGGTCAGGCCTGTTCGCCGGCGCCATCGGGGTGATCTGCTTCCTTGCCAAGTACGACTTGTCGCGCAGCTTCTTCATCCTGCTGTTCGCGATTGGCGTCCCAGTGCTGCTTCTCGGCCGGCTGGCGCGTCGCCGCACGCTCAGCAAGCTGCGACACAAGGGCATGTTCCAGACGTCGGTGCTGGTGGCCGGCTCGCCGTCCCACATCGACGAGGTGGCCCGCGTGCTGCGCCGCGAGAAGTGGCTGGGCTACCGGGTCGTGGGTGCGCTCACCTCGGCTCCCATCGAGGAGACCGCGGCCGGACTGCCCGTCCTCGGCAAGGTGTGCGACGTCGTCGACCTGGTCAGCGACTCGCCCGTCGACACGGTGATCTTCGCCGAGGGCTCCTTCCCCGACAGCCAGTACTTCAAGCGGATGGCCTGGGAACTCGAGGACCACGACGTGCAGATGATCGTAGCGCCGGCGCTGACCGACATCAGCGCCGAGCGGCTCAGCTCGCGTCCGGTCGCCGGCCTGCCGCTGGTGTACGTGGAGCGTCCGCAGGCGATGCAGGCGATGCGTTGGGGCAAGCGTGCCTTCGACATCATCGGCTCCGGCCTGTTGCTGCTGGCCGCCGCCCTGCCGATCGCGCTGGTCGCCCTGGCCATCAAGCTGGAGGATCGCGGCCCGGTCTTCTTCAAGCAGACCCGGGTCGGACGCCGCGGCGACGAGTTCCAGTGCCTCAAGGTCCGTTCCATGGTGGTCAACGCGGAGGCCCTCAAGGCTCAGCTCGCGGCGCAGAACGAGGGCGCCGGCGTCCTGTTCAAGATGGCCAAGGATCCGCGGATCACCAAGGTCGGCGCCTTCATCCGGCGCTTCTCGATCGACGAGCTGCCGCAGCTGTGGAACGTGTTCCGTGGCGACATGAGCCTGGTCGGCCCGCGTCCGGCGCTGCCGAGCGAGGTCGCCCAGTACGACAGCGACACCATCCGTCGGCTCGACGTGCGGCCCGGCCTGACCGGCCTATGGCAGGTCTCCGGCCGCTCGAACCTGCCGTGGGACGAGACCGTCCGGCTCGACGTCTACTACGTCGACAACTGGTCGATCATGCAGGATCTGACGATCCTGATGCGCACCGCGCGCGCCGTCTTCGGAAAAGACGGCGCCTACTGACCGGGGGCGAATCGCCTCCCCAAACGAGCCCTTCCCCCCGGGCTCCCCGGGCACTGCGGGGTCATAACGACCCCGCAGTGCTCTTTTTCATCGCCCGATGATTCGGGTCCGCGCCGACGTCCGCTCGGTGACCGCCATCGGCACAAGGCCCGGGTCTGCGGTCCCGGGCGTCCGTGCTGCTCGCTGGCTGGGTTCGGACGGGCGGGGCGCCCGCTAGTCTCTCGCCCATGACGCACACCGAGATCACCTCTCCGCTGCCCGGCGTCGAGGGCGCCGCCGGGCGATACCAGGTCTTCGACCACGGCGCGCACGTGACGGCATGGCAGCCGGCCGGCGAATCCCGTCCGGTTCTGTGGCTCAGTTCGGCCACCGCGTACGCCACGGGGAAGGCGATCCGCGGCGGTGTCCCGATCTGTTTCCCGTGGTTCGGCCCCGGGCTGACCGGCGACAAGAAGCCGGCCCACGGCTTCGTCCGGGCGATCGCCTGGGGCCGCGGCGAGGTCACCGACGACGGCGACACCCTTCGCGTGGAGTACGCCATCGACCCCACGATCACCGGCGAGCAGCCCGAGTTCCCGCACGATTACCGGGCGCGGCTCACCGTCGACTTCGCGTCCGATCATCTGCAGATCTCGCTGTGGGCGGCGAATGTCGGCAACGAGCCGTTCACCATCGAAGAAGCGCTGCACACCTACCTCGCCGTCAGCGACGTCCGCGCGGTGACGATCGACGGACTGGACGGGGTCACCTACCTCGACAAGAACCTGCCCGAACCCGCGTTCGACCAGGTGCAGTCCGGTCCGTTACGGCTGACCGGGCCGACCGATCGGGTGCATCTGCACGACGGTCCGGTGACGGTCGACGACCCCGGTTTCGGACGCCGGTTGCGGCTGACCACCGAGGGATCGGCCGACGTGGTGGTGTGGAACCCGTGGGAGGACGCCGCCGCCGGCATGGCGGACATGGGCCCCGGCGAGTGGACCGGCATGGTCTGCGTCGAGGCCGCCAACGTGTTCGCCGACGCCATCACCCTGCTGCCCGGCGAGGACCGGACGATCACCCAGCGCATCGAGGTGCTGCCGCGCGGCTGAAGAAGGGCGGCTCGGCGCTTCTAGGCCGGAAAACGGCCCCGCAGCGCCCTTCTTTCTGGCTTTCTCACGCGCGCAGGGTCGCCAAGGGGACCACATGCACTCCCGAAGGGAGCGTGTAGCTGTACTCGGTGCCGGTGATCACGGCGAGGAACCGGGGAGCGCCCATACGAGCTGTGTCGATTCGCTCGTCCCGTAGCGTGAGGAGGTTCCGCTCGGCCTCCGGAATCCGGCTCGAGCCGAGCTTGATCTCGGCAGCTGCCCAGTCTCCCGAGCGATACTCGAGGATGGCGTCAATCTCGAGACCCGACCCATCCCGGTAGTGGTAAATCCGTCCACCATCAGGAGCCAGGCATGCCTGGAGGTCACGGGTCGCCATTGACTCGAAGACCTGGCCGAAGTACTCGGGATCACGTGCCAGCCGGTCCGGAGAGAGACCGAGCGCCGCGCATGCGAGGGACGGGTCAGTGTGATGGAGCTTTGGCTGCTCACGCAGCCTCGTGCGCGATCTGAGGCTGGCGCTCCAGGCCGGCTGCTCCTCGAACGCGAAGACCGTTGCCAGCGCGTCGAGGTAGCGCCGGGTGGTGTTTCGGCTGACGGTGGCTCCACTCTGCACTGATCTTGTTGTGCACTCTGCACTGATCTTGTTGTGCACTCTGCAGCGATTATGTTGTGCACTCCGCACGTGCGGATAGCTCCGGTGACTCAGTCGTGTCGCTACCGACGCCATCGCCCTGCTGCCCGGCGAGGAACGGACGATCGCCCAGCGCATCGAGGTGCTTCCGCTTGACCGATGTGGGTTCGAGGTGCGGAGATCCCGGCGTTCGCCGGGATGACGGAGACCGGCCGGGGCACTCACGTCATCCCGGGCTCGACCCGGGATCCCGACCGACGACGGACGGTCGGGCCGGGATCACCGGCTCGGTTTCGACAAGCCCAACCAGCCCTGACTAACGTGAGCGTCATGGACCTGCACGCCACGCTGGCAAAGGTCGGGGTGCGGGTGCCGGACGTCCTGCTGCCCCGCCCCGGAGTCGACCTGAAGGCCTGGGCGGTCGTCGCCTGCGATCAGTTCACCAGCCAGCCCGAGTACTGGTGGGAGGCCGCCGAACTGGTGGCCGGACGTCCGTCGACGCTGAACCTGATCTTCCCCGAGGTCTACCTGCACGAGCCCGATCCGGAGGCCCGGATCCGGTCGATCAACGCGGCGATGGCGGGGTATCTCGCGGATGGTCTGCTGGACACCCACACGGCCACGATGGTGCTCGTTCGGCGGGAGACCCAGCACGGCGCCGTCCGCTGGGGGCTGATCGTGGCGCTCGACCTGGAGCAGTACTCATGGGGCGAGGACGACCGGACGCTGATCCGGGCGACCGAGGGCACCATTCTCGACCGGCTGCCGCCGCGGGTCGCGGTGCGCCGGGAAGCTCCCCTCGAGCTGCCCCACATCATGGTGCTGCTCGACGACCCCGACCGCGGCGTCATCGAACCGCTGGCGGCGGCCACCGACCGACTGCCCCGGTTGTACGACACCGAGCTGATGCTGGGCGGCG
>CALMIQ010000224.1 GCA_937863965.1 uncultured Micropruina sp. | reverse complement strand
ACGAGAGGTGAGCGATCAGCCCTCTCGGCGGACCCGGCGGCGCTTCGCGGTCGGGGATTCCACCGGCCACGGCATCCCGATGATTTCCGGCACCACCAGGCCTTTCGCGCGCAACAGACCCTGCAGCGCCAGATGTGCGGACGCCTGCGCGCGTTGCGGGCGCACCGCCAGCCGGAGGCTCTGATCGGGCCGCTGGACCAGCCGGAAGTCCTCGACGACCGGAGCCCCCAGCACCACCGCGCGGACGAAGTCGGCGAACAGCGGCTGCTCGCCGCCGGCGGTCGCGGTGAACCGCAGCACGTCGTCGGCACGACCCTCGATGCGGGCCACGGTCGCGAGCACCGAACCACACGGGCAGTCGTCGCGGCCGGGCAGCAGCACGTCGCCCAGCCGGTAGCGGATGATCGCCTGGCTGCGCCGGTAGAGGTCGGTGATCACCGCGACGAATCGTCCGCTGATTTCGTCGATCACCTCGCGCTCGACGTGCACCAGGTCCTCGTTCAGGTGCAGCGTGCCGTGCGCGCAACTGATCCCCAGGAAGCCCTCGGTGGCCTGGTACAACTGCCGGACCGGCACCCCGAAGCCCGCCTCGACGCGGACCGCCACCTCGTCGTCCAGCACATCGGCGATCGAGTACACCACCGCCGGCGCGAGCCGCGGGGAGCGGGCGGCGAGGTCGTCCAGTACCTGCGGCGGCGCGGCAAGGATGGTCGGGGCGAAATCCCGCAGGCGTTGGGCGATGGCGTCCGGTGGCAGCGCGAGGTCGACATAGCGGAAGCTGATCCGGCCGCCGTCCACCGAGTCGTACAGCGGCCCGCCGGAGCGCAACACCAGCGCCACCCGGGCGGGCTCGGTCAGGCTGGGCAGCGCCTTGGCCAGCATCACCCCGGCCCAGCGGGCGCGTTCGGCGGGCGCGGTGAGGAAGACGCCCTGGCGTCCGGAGGTGCCCGACGACAGTCCGACGCTCAACCCCGCGACCTCCGCGTCGAAGCTGCGCCGCTGCTCGGCCGCCCGGGCGGCGTCCAGGCATTCGTCGAGGGTCAACCCGTGGTCGTTGAGGCGATCGAAGCCCGCCAGCCAGGACGCCTTGTCGAGCACGGGGAAGGCCGCGAGGTCGTCGGACGCCACGGCGGCGTAGTACGGGAACACCCGGCGGGCGCGCTCGAGCACCGCCCGCAGCCGCCGCCGTTGATGCCGTTCCAGCGCCTCGCGCGAGCCGAAGCGCCGCCAGCGGGTGCCGAGCAGGGCCGCCAGCGTCCGGACGCGGTCAGCCACCGAACACCTGCCGGGCGCGGCGGATGCTGGGCCAGCAATGCGACGGCACGATCGCCAGATCGGGACGCTCGCGATGGAGCCGGGCGAGCTCGCCGACCACCTCCTGGTAGCGTCGCCGGTCGCCACGCAACGCCGGCAGCGGCAGTTCGCCGTGGGTGTAGGCCCGCTCGGTCCAGGCCGCGTCGCCCACCAGCAGGACGCCGTCCTTCCCCTCGTTCGACAGCCACAAGCCGAGATGCCCCTCGGTGTGGCCGGGCAGCGGCAGCACGAACGCGGCGCCGTCGCCGAACAGGTCGTAGCCGTTGCGTAGCCGCCCACCGAGGCCACTGGGGCGCACCGTCAGCTCACGCAGAGGCAACAGCCGCTCCTCGATGTCGTCGGGCAGCAGCGCCGGCACGAATCCGTGGCGCGTATTGGTCCAGGCCGCCCGGTCCCGCCAGCCGTCCGGCAGCGCCTCGTCGCCGATCACGATCCGGGCCTCGGCGAAGTCACGCAGCCCGGCGACGTGGTCGCCGTGCAGGTGCGAGAGCACGATCAGCCGCACCTGACCGGGCTCGACACCACGCTCCCGGAGTTGCGACACCGCGCTGTCGGCGTCGGTGCAGGTGACCGGCAGCAGCGCCGCGTACAGCCGGTAGGGCCACGCGGCCGTCGCGGCGTGGAAGCGCGGCGCGTAGCCGGTGTCGAACAGGGCGACCCCGCCGTCCGGGTGCGGGATCACGGCGACCGACGACGGGAACTCGATCGTCCGCCACGCTCCCCCGCGGCGGACGAACCGCTCCAGCTGCACGCAATGCCCGGCGACGATCAGTTCCACGTCGTCCATCAGTACCGCACGACGGCGCCGCCGAACAACAGGCCGGCGCCGGTGCCGATCAGCAGGCACAGCTGGCCGCGCACCAGGCGTCCGTCGTCGATGGCGCGGGCCAGCGCGGTCGGCATCGAGGCCGACACCTGATTCCCGCGCTCGGCGAGGATGTCGACCACCGTCTCGGGCCGGACGCCGAGCCGCTCCCGCAGGAACCGCAGGCCCAGCCCGCTGGCCTGATGCGGCACGACCACCCCGATCTCGTCCAAGCCCACCCCGGCCTCGGCCAGCAGGCCGTCCAGGAAGCCGGGCATCTCGCGGGCGACCAGTTTCATCATGCCGAGACCGTCCATCGCGAACAGGTAGTCGGCGTCCTGCGGCGGCGGGGTGATCGCATTCCAGCGGGTGCCGCCGGCCGGAATCCGGCACAGTCCGGCGGCACTCGGGTAGGCGGACAGCCGCAGCGCGAGGATCTCCGCACCACGCCGCGCTCCCTCCAGCAGCACGGCCGCGGCCCCGTCGCCGAACAGCGCGCTCGACTCCAGGTCGGCGTGGTTGAGGCCCTTGGACGCGACGTCGACGGCGACCACCGCGACCCGGCGCCAGCGTCCGCCGGCGATGCCGAAGGACGCCTGCTGCAGGGCGGTCAGGAAGCCCAGGCAGGACGCGTTGACGTCGAAGGCCTGCAGCGTCCCGTCGCGGGCGCCGAGCCGGGCGGCGGCCAGGATCGCGGTGGTCGGCATCGGCTGCTCGGGCGCCACCGAGGCGACGATCAGGGCGTCCAGGTCGTCGATGCTCCAGCCGGCCCGATCGAGCGCCTCCGACAGCGCTCCGACGGTCATGCTCAGCGTGCCCTCACCCGCGCCGATCCAGCGCCTCTCGGCCACGCCGGAACGGGCGAAAGTCGTGCCCGGCGAGCGCAGATGCGCGGTGTCGAGCTCGGCCGAGGTGACCCGCAACGACGGTGTGTGGCTACCCACCGAAACGATCCGCACGGGCAGAGACATGGCCGCGAGGCTAGCAGCCGGCCGGTTCGGATCAGCCTCACCAGGGACGGACGAGGACCGCGAACGTCCGGGCCGGCACCCGGACCCACTCCCCCTGCACCCGGGTGCCCTTCACCACGGAATCATGGCCGTTGGCCTGCACCGGGTGCAGCAGATGCCGGCCGTCCAGGCCGGGCACGGGCAGCCGCACCGGCAGCGGGGTGGCGTTGAACACCGCGATCAGGTTCGCCCACTCGTCCTGGGCCGGATCTCCGAGGCGGTCGTCGATGCGCATCACGATCACGCCGGGCACCTGGTGGGCGGTGTCGGAGACCGGGAAGGTGACCTTGGTCCGCACGGCGTGCCCCGAGGCCAGCCGGAAAAGCCGGGTCGAGGCGCGCAGCCGGAGCAGGTCCAGCGCCTGGGCGTGCGCCTCGGCGAGGTCGTCGGGTGTCGGCTTGAGCGCCAGCTCGGCGAGGAACGGACGGAAGAAGTCCCACTTCGGGCCGTTGTCGTCCTCGGGCGGCAGCCCCGCCCCGAAGCCGTTGTCGGTCATCGTCCAGTCCAGGAAGTTGAACCAGTCGCCGGAGTTGTAGGAGTTCCGGTCGAGGCTCTTGCTGCGCAGGATGTCGGTGCCGGCGTGCCACATCACCGGTCCCTGACCGAGCGTCGCCAAAGCCAGGCAGAGGGTGTTCATCCGCACCCGGTCGGCCATCGGGGTCTCGATCGGCAGCTTCAGCGTCAACGCGTCGAACAGGGTCTCGTTGTCGTGGGCGTCGACGTAGTTGATCACCTCGTCCGGTTCGGCCGCGTAGCCGGCCGGCCCGCCGTTGTATTCCAGTTCGTCGCCGCGCACGAACAGCCGCCGGGCGTTGGACGGCAGCCAGTAGTCGCGCAGGTTGCCGGTCAGGCCGAGCTGGATCAGGTCGGTGTCGCGCAGCAGCCGGTCGCGCTGGTGGTAGCCGTCGCCGTTGACCGCGGCCTCGTTGGACGCCGTGAACAGCCCGGTGCCGAAGCCCTGCGCGCGGGGGTCGTGGTCGAACGGGCCTCCCCCGCGGACGGCGTCCCGCAGCCGGTCGTTGAAGGTGCCGATGCCGGTGCCGGCCAGGTTGCCCTGCCGGGCCTGGACGAACCGGGCGTCGTCGGCCACCTCGCCGAAGTTCCAGCCCTCGCCGTACATGGTGACGGCGCGGCCGTCCACCCCGTCG
>CALMIQ010000223.1 GCA_937863965.1 uncultured Micropruina sp. | reverse complement strand
GGCACCGCCGCGGTGGTGATCAGCACGTCGCACTGCGCGATCGCCTTGCCCAGCTTGGCCTCCTGGGTGCCCTTCTCGGCCTCGGTCAGCTCGCGGGCGTAGCCGCCGTCGCCGACCGCGCTGACGCCGGTGTCGACGAATTTGGCGCCCAGCGACTCGATCTGTTCCCGGGTCTCGGGCCGGACGTCGTAGCCCTCGACGATCGCGCCGAGCCGCTTGGCGGTGGCGATCGCCTGCAGGCCGGCCACGCCGGCGCCGATCACCAGCACCCGGGCCGGACGGACCGTGCCGGCCGCGTAGGTGAGCATCGGGAAGAACTTCGGACAACGGGCGGCGGCGATCAGCGCGCACTGATAGCCGGCGGCCGCACCCTGCGAGGACAGGATGTCCATCGACTGGGCCCGGGAGATCCGGGGGAGCAGCTCCATCGCGAACGAATCCACCCCGCCGGCGGCCAGCGCCCGGACCCGGGCGGCGTCCGCGAAGGGCGCCAGCGTGCCGATCAGCACGCTGCGGGGGCGCAGCGCGGCCAGCGCCTCGGGCGTGGGCGGGCCGATCGTCCAGACGATGTCGGAGGCCGCCATCACCTCCTCGGTGGTGGCGGCCCAGGTCACCTCGCCGAGACTGTGCTCGGTGATGTGGGCTTTGGCGGTGGCGCCGGACTGGATCAGCAGGGTGGCGCCCAGGGAACGCAATTTCGTTGCCACATCGGGCACGATCGGGGTGCGCCGTTCGGCGGGATCGGCGCTGACCGGGATGCCGAGGACGAAGCCCATGGCTCTGGCTCTCCTTGTCGGACTGGCTGGTACTCCAATCCAACTCCCCCGGTGCGGCCTTGTCACATCACCCGTGGGGTCCGTCACGGTGCACTACGCTACTGCGGTGGATTATCGCGTCGCCGATCTGAACCTGGCCGCATTCGGACGCAAGGAGATCGAGCTCGCCGAACACGAGATGCCCGGCCTGATGGCCATGCGGGAACGCTACGGGGAATCGAAGCCCCTGGCCGGAGCCCGGATCGCGGGTTCGCTGCACATGACCGTGCAGACCGCGGTGCTGATCGAGACCCTGGTCGCACTGGGAGCCGAGGTGCGCTGGGCGTCCTGCAACATCTTCTCCACCCAGGACCACGCCGCCGCCGCGGTGGTGGTCGGCCCGCACGGCACCGTCGAGGATCCGCAGGGGGTTCCGGTGTTCGCCTGGAAGGGTGAGACCCTGCCCGAATACTGGGCGTGCACCGAGCAGATCCTGGACTGGGGCGACCGGCGTCCGAACATGATCCTGGACGACGGCGGCGACGCCACCCTGCTGGTGCACAAGGGCGTCGAGTTCGCCAAGGCCGGCGCGGTGCCCGAGCCTGGGCCGGGCGATTCGGCCGAGTACGCGGTGGTGCTGCAGCAGCTGCGGGCCTCGACCCTGGACTGGGTGGCGATCTCGAACGAGCTCCGCGGCGTCACCGAGGAGACCACGACCGGCGTCCACCGGCTGTACGAGATGGCGAAGCAGGGGTCGCTGCTGTTCCCGGCGATCAATGTCAACGACTCGGTCACCAAGAGCAAATTCGACAACAAGTACGGCATCAGGCACTCGCTGATCGACGGCATCAACCGCGGCACCGACGTGCTGATCGGCGGCAAGACCGCGGTGGTCTGCGGCTACGGCGACGTCGGCAAGGGTGCCGCCGAGGCGCTGGCCGGCCAGGGCGCCCGGGTGGTCGTCACAGAGATCGACCCGATCTGCGCCCTGCAGGCGGCGATGGACGGCTACCAGGTCGCGCGGCTCGACGACGTCCTGGGCGTCGCCGACATCGTGATCACCTGCACCGGCAACCGCGATGTGGTGACCGCCGACCAGATGGCACGGATGAAGCACCTGGCGATCGTCGGCAACATCGGCCACTTCGACAACGAGATCGACATGGCCGGGCTGGAGGCCCACCCGGGCATCGAGCGCACCGTGATCAAGCCGCAGGTCGACCGCTGGACGTTCCCCGACGGCCACTCGATCATCGTGCTCTCCGAGGGACGGCTGCTCAACCTGGGCAACGCCACCGGACACCCGTCGTTCGTGATGAGCAACTCCTTCACCAACCAGGTGCTCGCCCAGATCGAGCTGTTCGCCAAGCCGGAGGAGTACCCCGTCGGGGTCTACACCCTGCCCAAGGAGCTCGACGAGGAGGTCGCCCGCCTCCACCTGGACGCCCTGGGCGCGACCCTCACCGAACTCACCCCGTCCCAGGCCGAATACCTCGGCATCTCCGAACAAGGCCCGTTCAAGCCGGACGCCTACCGCTACTGATCGTCTCTCCCGGCGGCGTAGTAACTACCTGAGGGACTGGTCATCTCGGGCGTATTCGTCGGTCATCCCCGGCTGCTCTTGCCGTCTGCCGGGTTCGTTCGCCCGTCATCCCGGGCTTGCCCCGGGATCCCTGGTGTCGGATATCCAGACGGTGTCGAGATCCCGGCTTCCGCCGGGATGAC
>CALMIQ010000222.1 GCA_937863965.1 uncultured Micropruina sp. | reverse complement strand
CGCCCGGGAGAAACCCAAGGCCGCCTGAGACCCGCAGACCCCTCAGCCCGGTTGATCGCCGGCCAGGATGGATGCCGTGTCGGAGAGGGTCAGCTGCGGCGGGTAGAGGCCCATCACGTGCAGGGCCGCGGCGTGGTTCTCCGCGGTCGAGCCGGCGCAGGCGTCCGCGGCGATGATCGCGTACGCCCCGGCGTCCGCGGCGGTGAGCGCGGTGGAGAGCACGCAGCAATCCGTGGATACGCCGGTCAGCACGACGCGCGCACCGCGTCCGACGATCGCCTCCATGTCAGGCCCCCACTTCCCGAATGTCGGCCGGTCGAGGGTCGGACGGGTGGACAGGTCGCGAACCGCCGGCACGAGGTCGAACAGCGGATCGGACGGCGGCCGATCGGCGAACGGCCAGTCCGCGAAGTACTCGCCCCATGACGTATCCCGGTCGGCGGTCGGTAGCCAACGGGTGATCAGCACCCGATCGCCGAACGCCGCAGCGAGACGCTTGATGTTCGCGACGGCATCGTCGAAGAACGGCGATGCCCAATCGGAGTCGGGGGAGGCGAAGATGTTCTGCGGGTCGATCACCACCAACCAGTGATCGAGTGCGCGGAAGCCTGCCGAGGGGGTGTTCATGCGGTTCTCCTGCCATGGGGGTGTGCACGTCGTGCGACCAGGTGATGCGCATTGAACCACGTCGCACCCTGAGAGTTACGTCTGCTTACAGCATCGTCCGAGACATGAGAGGCGTAGCAGCCCTTGAGATCCCGGCGTTCGCAGGGATGACAGGAGGGGCTATGGCCGGCTGAGCACCACCAGCTCTCGGGTGGTCCGGGTCATCGCGACATAGGTGTCGACGGCGGCTTCGATGTCACTACCCCACCCGTCCGGGTCGACCAGGACGGCCAGGTCGAACTCGAGCCCCTTGGCGCCCTCGGGGCTCAGCGACCGCACCCGTTCGATGCCGACGAACGACGGGTCGCCGATCACGCAGGCGATGCCTTCGTCGTGCCGGGCCAGCCAATCGGCGACGATGGCGTCCCGTTCGGTCACCGACGCGTACCGCACCGGCAGCCCACTGCTGCGGATCGAGGTCGGCACGCCCACCCCGGGCAGGACCGCGCGGATCACCGGCTCGGCCTCGGCCATCACCTCGGCCGGCGTCCGGTAGTTGATGGTCAGGGTGGACACCGCCACCTCGGGCAGACCCACCCGGGCCAACCGATCCGCCCACGATTCGGTGAAGCCGTGCCGGGCCTGCGCCCGGTCGCCCACGACGGTGAAGCTGCGCGACGGGCAGCGCCGCAGCAGCAGCTGCCATTCGGCGTCCGTCAACTCCTGGGCCTCGTCGACGATCACATGCGCGAACGGCCCGGCCAACGGATCGACCGGCCCGGACTCCAGGGCATCCTCATGCACCAGCGAATCGCGGATGCTGGCGCGGTTGAGCAGTTTCAACCCCGATTCGGGATCGTCGTCGGCGGCCAGGATGTCGGTGACCACGTCATCCATGTAGGCGCGGTCGGCGGCCTCCTCCGCGCGACGACGACGGTTGCGCGCGGGCGCCTCCGGATCGCCGAGCCGATGCCGCATGGCGTCCAGCAGCGGCAGGTCGGCCACCGTCCACGGCGATCCCTCCGGACGCCCCAACGCCCGCACCTCGTCCGGATTCAGCCAGGGCGCACAACGCCGCAGATAGGCCGGCACCGCCCACAGGTCGGCGACCAGGTCGGTCGGCTCCAGGATCGGCCAGGCGCGCCGGAACGCCCGGCGCAGCCCCGCATTGCCCTCCAGCGCGCGACGGACGTCGTCGGCCGGCACCTCGTCGTCGGGGAAGCCGTCCAGCAGGATGTCGACCAGCGCCTCCCAGACCTGCTCTTGGGCCTCGTTGTGCGGCGTCCCGGCGTCGACCGCGTCGAACGCCTCCGCCCAGTCGGTCACCCGCACCCGCAGGTCGGCCCACGGGGTCTCCACCACCAGCGACTCGGTGGGCGGCTCCTCGTACAACGCGACCGCCGGCTCGACCGCATCGACCATCCGCGCCGACGACTTCAGCCGGGCCGCCTCCGGGTCGGCCTCCGCCACGGCATCGGCACCCTCGGGCAGCAGGTCGCGCAGCGTGCAGGTCTGAATGCCCTCCTCGCCCAACCCGGGCAGGATGTCGGCCACGAAGGCCAGGTAGGCGGGGTGCGGGCCGATGAACAGCAGCCCTCCCCTGGCGCCGCTCAGCCGCGGGTCGGCGTAGGCGAGGTAGGCGGCCCGATGCAGCGCCACCACCGTCTTGCCGGTGCCGGGGCCGCCGTCCACCACCAGGGCGCCGGCCGAACCCGCCCGGATCACGGCGTCCTGATCGGCCTGCAGGGTGCCGAGCACGTCGCGCATCCGGGCCGTCCGCGATTCGCCGAGGCTGGCCAGGAAGGCCGACTGATCGTCCAAGGCCGCCGTCGGCACGCCTGTGCCGACGATGAAGGTCTCGTCCCAGTAGTCGGTGACCCGGCCGTCCGTCCAGCGATAACGTCGGCGTGCGGCCAGGCCCAGCGGGTGCGCCCGGGTGGCGGCGAAGAACGGTTCGGCGGCCGGCGTGCGCCAGTCGATCAGCAGCTGGCGTCCGGCACGGTCCGCGAGCCCCACGCGTCCGAGATAGACCGGGTCG
>CALMIQ010000221.1 GCA_937863965.1 uncultured Micropruina sp. | reverse complement strand
CACATCCAGTTCGTCGACCAGGTCGCGCAGCCGCTGCAGCAGGGGCGCACCGGCGGCCGCATCGGCCAGCACCAGCTCCACCCGAACCTCGCTGCCGTGGTGTCCGTCCGCGGTCCGCAGGCAGAGCACGACGGGCCGTCCGTCGGGGGCGGTGGCCGGCGTCAGCCCCAGCTTCACCGCCTCGACCATCGTCTGCGGCCCGTTGGCCACCTCGACCCATTGCGGCTGGGCCGGCGTGGCGCGGCCGAGGCCGGACTCCTGCAGCAGGAGATCGGCGAGCTCCTGATGCTCCGCGTGCGAGACCGCCAACCCGAACCAGGCGGCCTCGCCGCCCAGGTAGGCGTCCACGGCGCGTTGCACCGAGGCGTGCTGCCACAACGGCCAACTCGCGCTCACCACCGTGGCCTCGGTCAACCCGGCGCCGAGGTGGTCCTCGATCCGCCGGGCGGTCGCCGACGTCCGGGCCGGCACCGCACGAGCTGCCATCGCGAGGACCGCGCTCAGGTTCGCCGCCAACTCGGTGGCCACCTCCGGTTCGAGTGCGGCACCGGCCGGCTCGGGGTCGCGGTCGGCATGCGCGTAGCTGGTCCATCCGAGCATGGGCTCACCCTACGGGGCGGCGCCGACACCTGGCTCTGCCCGCCGGATCAGCCCCGGAAGGCGCCGGAGACCATCACCACGATGCCGATGGCGCCCATCACGAAACCGAAATACTGCAACGGGACGAAGAACAGCGAGTGCCGGTTGGTCAGCGCCGCGCGCACCTTGGCGCTCTCCTGTTGCAGGACGTACTCCCCGACCGCGCGCGGGTCGGCGAACTGCCCGGGCCGCTGCGGGTCGGGCACGTTGACGTACGCCCCGCCCCGGACGAGTGCGGCGACCTCGTTGCGGCGGTTGGCGAACCAGCCGTCGAACTCGGCGACCGGACGCTTGACGTTCAGCCAGTCGCCCAGGAACCAGGTGCCCACCCCGCCGCCGATCAGCATCAGGCCCACGAAGATGCTCCTCAGCGCGGGATTCACGGTCGACATCGCCACGCCGAGCCCGATCGACGCACCCGCGATCAGGATCGCCAGCACCCCCCAGCCACGCCAGATGATCATGCGGGTGACTATAGGCGCGACGCGGCTCGGACGGCCCGATCGGGGACGGGCAGGGCTCCCCGTCGGGCCGGGCCGTCGACGAGCGTCGTGGCCGGGCATAGCGTGGCCGGATGAGGCCGACCACGAGCGCTCGAACCCGGCGGCCGCCCTCGGACGGCGGGTATGGCCGCCGCTGATCCCGGCGTGGCCACGATCGTGGCCGGCGGGGTGTCAAGGCCATCGGTCCCGGCGACGGATCGTTCTACCCAGGATCCGCAACACGAGTCGTGGGGTCGATGCGTGGCATTGATATCATTGCGGCATGACGACGGCGATCACGATCAGGAAGCTCCCCGAGGATGCCAAGCGGAAGCTGCGCCTTCGCGCGGCTGCGCACGGGCGTTCGATGGAGGCGGAAGCCCGCGACATCCTCGTGACGGCGCTGGATCAACCGGCCCGAGCCGATCTGAGCTGGATCGAGCAGCTCGCCGAGCTGGGCTACGAGGTCGGCGGCGTGGCACTCCCGATCGAACCTCGTGACCCGGCCAGAACGGCCACGCTGTGATCGTCCTCGACACCAACGTCGTGTCCGAGGTGCTTCGCGGCCCGGACGCCGAACCGCGCGTCATCTCCTGGCTACGCGGCCTCGAAGCGAGACCGGTCACAACGGCGATCACCAAGGCCGAACTCCTGGCGGGTGCGGCCGTCCTTCCGCAGGGCGCGCGCCGCGCCGCCCTGGAGGTGGGCATCGCCCGAGTCCTCTCGCCGCTGGGAGTGTGCCTGCCGCTCACCGACGAGGCAGCCGGGCACTACGCCCGGATCGTTGCCGGACGGCGGGCAGCCGGACGTCCGGTCGCCGGCTTCGACGCCCTGATCGCCGCGATCTGCCGCAGCGCGTCCGCCACCCTCGCGACCCGCAACACATCTGACTTCGAGGGCATGGGCCTCGAACTCATCGACCCCTGGCAGGCCGCTGGTTGATCGGCACTCCTAGTGGCGTAGCGCCTCGTCCACCAGGCCGGACGCCCTGCGCAGCGCCGCCAGCGCCGCCAACGCCTGGGGCGGCGAGAATCCGGCCAGCCCACAGGCCGGGGTGAGCACCAGCCGGTCGGCCAGCGCGGGACCCAACTCCAGAGGTCGCAACAGTCCCAACACCCGGCGGACCAGGTCGTCCGGACGCGACTCGCGAACCGGCAGGGAGGTCGGCAGGCAACCCAGATAGAGCCCGAGTCCCCCGTCCACGGCCTCGGCGAGCACGTCGAGATCGGCGATCATGTCCTGGTCGACGGACGCCGCGGTAAAGCCGGCCGCACCGACCAGGTCGAGCGGAAGCCCCGGGGCGCAGCAATGCAACACACCGGCCGCCGCGGCGTCCGCCAGCGGTCGCAGCGCTTCGGCGACCTCCGGCGGACGCACCGACCGATGCCGGAAGTACCCGCCCTCGGTGGGCACCGCGCCGGTCAACACCGCCGGCAGCGCGGGCTCGTCGACCTGCAGCAGCAATGTCGCGGACGGCAACCGCCGGCGGGTCTGCGCCAGCAACTCGAGCACCCCGTCGGCGAGCGACTGGGCCAGGTCGCGGCGGGCTGCGCGATCGCCGAGCACCCGTCCGCCCAGCGGCAGGAACAGCGAGGCGGCCAACGTCCACGGGCCCACCACCTGGAGCTTCACCGTGCCGGCGAAGTCGTGGGCGTCCTCCTCGAACCGGTCCAGGTCGTCGCGCAACGTGGCCTGGGCTCGCCGCTGGTCGACGCCCGGATGATCGCTCAGACGCCACTCTCCCGCGATCAGTTCGGTCGGCAGTTCTGTCAGCACGGCGGTGCCGCGTCCGATCATCCCGGCCCACGGGCCGCGAGCGGGGAGTTCGGGCAGGTGCGGGATGCCGCCGTCGGTACCCAGCACGTCCATCACCAGGCGCGTCGCGGCCGGAAAGTCGGTGCCGGGCAGGGAGCCGACGCCGGTAAAGCCGACCACCCTCAGCGCTCCGTCGCCGCGATGGTGGCCGAGCCGACCACCCGGTCGCCGTCGTAGCAGACCACGGCCTGACCAGGGGCGATGCCGTGCGCGGGGGCGTCCAGCTCGACGCGGACGCCGTCCGGGCGCCCCTCGATGGTTGCCGGGAGCGGTTCGCCGTGCGCGCGCAGTTGCACGAGCCCACGCCAGGTGTGGAGCACCGGTTCCTCGGTCCAGGTGGGCCGGATGCCGTCGATCGAGCGGATCGCTAGCGCCTCCCGCGGACCCACGACAACCCGGTTACCTGCGGGCTCGATGCCCAGCACGTAGCGCGGCTGTCCGTCGGACGCCGGCACACCCAGATGCAGTCCGCGGCGCTGACCGACGGTGAACTGGTGGCTGCCGACGTGCGCGCCGACCACCTCGCCCGCGGTGTCCACGAACTCGCCGGAGGTCGTCCCGAGGTGCCGGTTCAGGAAGCCGGCGGTGTCGCCGGAGGGGATGAAGCAGATGTCGTGTGAGTCCGGCTTCTTGGCCAGGTACAGCCCGCGCGCCGCGGCCTCGGCCCGGACGTCCGCCTTGGCCGTGTCCAGCCCCAGCGGGAAGAGGCAGCGGCTCAGCTGCCGCTGGTCGAGGACCCCCAGCACGTAGCTCTGGTCCTTGGCGGCCTCCGCCGAGCGCCACAGCTGGGTGCGCCCGGCGTCCTGCCGCAGCACCGCGTAGTGCCCGGTGGCGATGGCGTCGAAACCGAGCGCGATCCCGCGCTCCAGCACCGCGGCGAACTTGATCTTCTCGTTGCAGCGCAGGCACGGGTTCGGCGTCCGGCCGGCGGCGTACTCGGCGAGGAAGTCGTCCACCACATCGGCGGCGAACCGCTCGGCGAAGTCCCACACGTAGAACGGAATCCCGAGCATGTCCGCGGCCCGCCGGGCGTCGTGCGAATCCTCCAGCGAACAGCACCCCCGCGCCCCGGACCGGTACGTCTGAGGGTTCTTCGACAACGCCAGATGGACGCCGGTGACCTCGTGTCCGGCGTCGACCATGCGCGCCGCCGCCACCGCAGAGTCGACGCCGCCGGACATCGCCGCCAGAACACGCACCCGACGAGTTTATCGGTTGCGATAGATGTCTCGGCGGTGGCCGACGGCGACCACCAGCACCAGCAGGATGCCGTCGTGGATCTCGTAGATGATCCGGTAGTCGCCGGTGCGGACGCGCCACTCGCCGTCACCGCCGACCAGCTTCTTTGCGCCGCTCGGGCGTGGTTCGCCGGCGAGCAACTCGACCGCGGCCTGGACCCGTCGTTGAGCGACCCGATCCAGCTTGCGGAGCTGCCGCAGGGCGGCCGCGGCGAACTCGACGCGGTAGGTCATGCCAGCCCGAGGTCGGCCTTGACCTGCTCCCAGGGAATCGTCGGCTCGCCCGCGGCGATCTCGGCACGTGCCGCACGGGCCGCCTCAATGTCCGCGAGGTCCTCCGCCGCGGCGATCAGCCGGTCGAGATCGTCCGCGTCGATGACCGCCGCCACCCGATGCCCGCGACGGGTCAGGTACACCGGCTCGTGATCGACCCGCGCCGCATCGACGACGTCCGCCAGCCGCGCCCGAGCATCGCTGACCGTCATCTCGCTCATGAATCCAGCATACGCGCTGAAAGCGCGAAGATGTACAAATCAGCCAAACGCTACGCGGGCGCGGTGGACGGCGTCCGGGAGGACGGTGAGGACGCGGTCGATGGCGGCGGCGTCGGTGGGGCGGCCGAGGGAGAAGCGGAGGGACGCGGCGGCGTCGTCGGCGCTGCGGCCCATGGCGAGGAGGACCTCGCTGGGCTGGTGGACGCCGGCGGTGCAGGCCGAGCCGGTGGAGCAGTCGATGCCGGCGGCGTCCAGGATGAGCAGCAGGTCGTCGGCGCGGCAGCCGCGGAAGGTCACGTTCAGGATCGCCGGGCTGGACGGATCGGTGCCGCTCACCGCCTCGCCCCCGTTGAGGACGATGTCGGCGACGGACGCCGTGATGCCCAGCATGAGGGCGTCCCGGAGGTTGCGGAGGCGGGCCGACTCGATGGCCAGATCCGCGACTGCCGCCGAAGCCGCGGCGGCGAAACCGCAGGCCAGGGCGGTCATCGCGGTGCCGGAGCGGACGCGACGCTCCTGTCCGCCGCCGAAGCCGGGAGCGGCCAGGGTGAGCTCGCGCCGGATGACCAGGGCGCCGATGCCGACCGGGCCGCCGAGCTTGTGGGCGGTGACGGTCATCGCGTCCACGCCCAAAGCGGCGAAGT
>CALMIQ010000220.1 GCA_937863965.1 uncultured Micropruina sp. | reverse complement strand
TCACCCTGCGCGACCGGGACGGCGACCTGCGCCTGGTGCAGCGTCCGGTGGTCGCGGAGGGCCCGGTGAGCCGGCGCGTGACCGATCTGGTGGTGGACGGCCGGCTGGAACTGCCCAACACCGAACCGGCCGTGCGGATCGTCGCGGAACTCGAGTTCGGGACGGCCGATCGGATGGGCCTGGACGTCCGGGTCGGCGACGATGAACGGACGCGCATCGTCGTCGATCGCGAGACGGCGACCCTGGCCCTGGACCGCACCCGGTCCGGGGTGGTGGACTTCCACGACGCGTTCCCGGGCGTCCATTCGGTCGCGCTCTCCCCGACCGATGTCGTGCGGCTCGACGTCTATGTCGACGTGGCGTCCGTCGAGGTGCTGGCCGCCGACGGCGAGGTCGCGCTCACCGATCAGGTGTTTCCCTCGCCCGAGAGCACCGGGCTGGCGGTCTTCGCCGACGGAGGCACGGCCACCGTGCGCGAACTGACCGTCACGGTGCTGTGACCCGGGCGAAGGGCGGCGCATGCTCGGGCCGGACGCCCACCCCGACCAGATAGGCGGGGATCGCGGCCAAAGCGGGCAGCCTTCGCAGCAGGGCAGCCACGGCCGGCGGCAGTTCCAGCGGATACCCGCCGGCGAGCAGCGCGTCGATGCCCCGATGGACCACCTGCTGTGCCGCCTGCGTGACCCGTGCGGCGAACTCCCGGCGGCGCTGGACGGCCTCCAGGTCGGCGTCGGTGATCCGTCCTGCCAGTAGGGGACCGGCCAGCAGCCGGGCCGCGGCCACGCCGTCCTGCACCGCCACGTTGACGCCGACGCCGCCCGCCGGCGACATGGCGTGCGCGGCGTCCCCGATGCACAACAGGCCCGGCGCCCACCAGCGGCGCAGCCGGTCGACCCGGACGTCCAGCAGCTTCACCTGGTCCCACTCCAGCCCAGCGGCGGCGTCCGCCAGTTCGGGCGCCGCCGTGGCGATCGCGTCCCGCAGGGCATCGATTCCGGCGGCCCGGAGTCCGGCGTCGCTGCCCTTGGGGATCAGCCGGGCCGCCTGGACGTAGCCGCGCCGCGGGATCATCACGAACACCGATCCGCCGCCGGTGCGCGGCAGCAGGCTGGAGCCCACGCTCACCTCGGTGGGCAGACGGAACCACCAGGCGTCGAACCGGACCGGCAGCTCGACCAGCGGCAGCAGCGCGTCCGCCCGGACGCCGGAGTCACGGCCGTCGCAGCCGACGACGAGGTCGGCGGACAGTTCCTCCTCGCCGTCCCTGCCGCGACACCGGACGCCGACCACCCGTCCGCCGGAACGGAGCAGTCCGACGAACTCGGTTCCCATCCGCAGCGCGAACGTCGGCTCCGCGCGACCCGCGTCCGCGAGCACGTAGAGGAGTCCCACTGCGGGGTCATCGCGATGTAGGGCCGTTTCAACCGAAGCCGGGTCAGATCGGCGACGACCACGTCGCCGCCGCCCCGGACCGGCACCCGGACCCGCTCCAGCCTGCTGTACGGCACCGCGTCGAAGGCCGGCCCCAACCCGAGTTCGTCCAGCAGCGTCAGGGTGCTGGGGTGCACGGTGTCGCCCCGGAAGTCACGGAAGAAGTCGTCGTGCTTCTCCAGCACGGTGACCGTGATCCCGGCCCGGGCCAGCACCAGCCCGCAGATCATTCCGGCCGGTCCGCCGCCGACCACGATGACGCTGCCCACACCCACCTCTCCAGGCTACGACGTAGTCGGGGCGCGATCGCCCGACGACGACACGGGCGCCGAGCCAGGCGCCCTCGCCGATCGTGACCGGTTGGGCGTACTCGTACATGTCGGCGGTCCGCTGCTGGAAGTCGACGGGTGACTCGCGCGGGGACGCCGGATCAGGTGGCCGCCTGCGCGGCCCACCAGGGCTGCTGGGTATCGACCAGGCTCATGAAGCGCTCGAAACGCTGCTGCATCAGCGCCGTGCCCTCGGCGGTGGGCTCGACGGTGGTGGTCGTGGTACCCATCGCCTCGGACGCCTCGGTCAGGTTCGCGAAGCGGCCCACACCGACCGCGGCCACCATCGCCACCCCCAGCGCGCCGCCCTCGCCGCCGACCGGGATCCGGATCGGCCTGCCCATGGTGTCGGCGAACAGCTGTGGCCAGATGCTCGACTGGGTCACGCCGCCGACGACACGGATGTCCTCGACCGCGAACGCCTCCACCAGCGGATCGCAGTGGATCCGGTGGTTGAAGGCGATGCCCTCGTAGATGCCGCGCAGCAGGTGCCCGCGTTTGTGCCAGGCCCGCAGCCCCGACATCGAGGCGGACGCGTCGATGCCCATCGGGTTGCCGTACAGGAACGGCAGGAAGGTGACGGCGTCCTCGGTGCCGACCTCGCCGACCTCCCGGTCGATGAAGGCGTACGGGTTCAGCCCGGCCCGGCGGGCGGCGTCCATCTCGGCGGCGCACAGCGTGGTGACGAACCACTCCAGGTTCGCCGAACTGGCCGGCGAGATCGACATGTTCATCCACGAGCCGCGCTCGACGAAGGCCCGGCAGAACCAGGTGTCGCCGGTCACCGGACGGTCCGAGATCACCTCGTTGATGCTCCAGGTGCCGGCCATCACGGCCAGCTGGCCGGGCCGGACGGCACCCGCGCCGATCGCGCCGGCGTCCACGTCGTGCAGCCCGGCGATCACCGGCAGCCCCTCGGGCAGCCCGGTCGCCAGGTGCGCCAGCCGGGACACGCCACCGACGATGTCGCCGGGTGCGGCGATCGGTGGCGCCTTGGCCTCGAGCTCCTCCAACCCGTACAGCGCGAACGCCTCGGGGGAGTACTGCTGGGTGTGCACGTCGGTGAAGGCGGTGCTGGCCTCGGTCAGGTCGGTGCCGATGCTGCCGGTCAGCATGCCGCGCAGGAAGTCCTTGGCCGCGACGAACCAGCGTGCCCGCTGCAGCGATTCGGGCTCGTTCTCCTTCAACCAGGCCAGGACGACGCCGGGCTAGGCCGGGCCGACCCGCTGGCCGGTCACCCGCAACAGGTCGTCGCCGACGGACGCGTTGAGCCGGGCCGCGGTCTGGATGGCGCGCGAGTCCAGGGAGAGGATGCCGGGCCGGACCTGGTCGCCGTTGGCGTCGATCAGCCAGGCGCCGTCGCCGTGGCAGCCGATGCCGAGCACCGCGATGCTCTCGCCGCCGGCCTCCACCTTCTCGACGAGGTTGCGCAGCATCCGGCTGAACAGCTCCCAGAAGCCGCGCCCGTCGCGCTCGACCTACGGCTTCGGCATGTCCTGAATGGACGCCTCCCGCGCCTGGAAGCGGGGTGTCCCGGTGTCGTCGAAGGCGACCGCCTTCATGCCGGTCAAGCCGAGATCCACCCCGACGATCAGGCCCTTATCACTCATTTCTCTGCTCCTTCCCGGGAACGAATCGGGTGAGGTAGTGCCGATAGGCGGCGATCTCGGCGTCCCGGCGCTCGTCCGACCACTCCAGGACGCGAGCGCAGACATCCGCGACGGGCTCGATCACGCGTTGGCCGAGGTCGTTCTCCAGCCCGATCATGGTGCGCCGGGCGAGCACGTCGGCGAGCCGGTACGCCTCCTCGTGGGTGATCGCCCACTCGACCTCGCCGGCGGTCAGGCCGAACGCCTCGTCGATCAGCTCGCGGCGCTCGTCCGAGGCGGTGACGAAGGCGGCGACGTCCGGGGCGGCGCTGCCGTACTGGGCCACGAAGCGGTCCACGGTGACCTCCGGCAGGCCGCAGCCGGCGATCGCGGCACGGATCCGGGTGGCGTCCGGCTGGCCGCCGCCGGGCAGCGGGAGCTTGTGGGTGACGCTCGTGCGCTTCAGCCCGAACCGCTTCATCAGCAGGTCGCCGACGTCCTCGCCGACCTGGCGGAAGGTGGTCAGCTTGCCGCCGACCAGGGTGTACAGGCCGTCCGAGCCGGGCAGCTGCCGGATGTCGTGGCGCCGGGTGATGTCGGCGACGTCGTCGGCGTCCACGTAGGGCAGCGGGCGCACCCCGGTGTAGGAGTAGTGGACGTCGTCGACGGTCAGGTTCGCGCCGGGCAGCACCTTATTGGTCTCGTGCAGGATGTAGTCGTACTCGTCCGGGGTGGCGGACGCCATGTCGAGGTCGTCGTCGAACCTGATGTCGGTGCTGCCGAGCAGATAGCGGCCCATCCACGGGATGACCATCATCGGCCGGGCGTCCTCGGACTCGTAGTAGAAGGCGTCCCTGGGCGCGCCGGGGAACGGGTCGACCACCAGGTGGGTGCCCTTGGTGCCGCCGTTCATCCGCGGCAGCTTCAACTCGGCGGCGTTGCTCCACACCTCGTCGATCCACGGCCCGGCCGCGTTCAGCACGGCCGCCGCGGGCACCGTGTGATCGCCGCCGTCGATCTCGTCATGGAAATCGACCGAGGTCACTGTGCCGTTCTCGACGCCGAGCCGGGTCACCCGGCAGTGGGTGAGCACCTGGGCGCCCGCCCGGATCGCCGCCTCCGCGATCTCCCAGCTGAGCCGCTCGGCGTAGTCGACCTGGGCGTCGGAGTAGATGGCACCGCCGGTCAGGCCCTCGGGGTTCAGCCCCGGCTCGCGGCGCAGCAACTGGTCGCGGGTGAGCATCGAGAATCGCCGCAGCGACTTGTCGAAGCTCAGCGCCTTCGTAGGCCACCATGCCCAGCGACAGCACCGCCGGCGAATGCGCGTTCGCCCTGTAGAACGGGATGATGAAGCGCAGTTCCTTGACCAGGTGCGGCGCCGCCTGCAGCAGCCACTCCCGCTCGCGCAACGACTCGCGCACCAGCGGGACGTCGTAGTTCTCCAGGTACTTCAGGCCGCCATGGATCATCTTGCTCGACCACGACGACGTCCCCGAGCCGATATCGCCCTTCTCGAGCAGCAGCACCCGCAGCCCGCGCAGGGTGGCGTCCCAGGCGACGCCGGCTCCGTTGACGCCCCCGCCGACCACGACCAGATCGAATCCGGAGCGGGTCTGATCGACCCGTTCCGCACGCCGTTGCATGGGACTCCGACTCACGGCTGCCTCCTTGCAGGTGAGGATGCGGCCGGCGTCCGAGCCGACCGGCCTGACTACGAGACTATGCGTCGCCGCGAGCCCGCACGGGCGATTCAGGCCGGTTGCCGCAGGACCTCGTCGATGGTGTCGATCACCTTGCCGGCGTAGCTGCGTCCGTCGGGCAGCTTCGCCTCGTAGTCGAAGTAGTGCTCCTTGATGTTGTGGTTGTAGGGGCCGAGTTCGATCATCGAGATCTTCCCCGCGCGGTCGGCCTCGTTCCACGGGGACGCCTTGGCGATCGGCCAGCGGCCCGCGAAGAGCAGCTTCCCGGAGGCCTGCAGGAAGTCCTTGGTGCCGTACAGGTGCCACAGGTGCTCCACTCGGGCCAGCGCGATGTCGTCGGACAGCATGCCGCCCAGCGACAGCACCGAGGTCCGCAGCCCCATGGCGTCGAGGTACCAGGCGGCGCCGAGCGCGATCTGGCCGCCGCCGCTCCAGCCCAGCAGCACGACCTGGTCGGCGGCTCCGGGGACGTGGCCGTGCCGGACCAGCGAGCGATGGATCTCGCGGGCGGTGCCCATGTTGTAGGTGGGTCCGTAGCGGCGGTCGGCACAGACGAACAACTGCATCAGGTTGCGCAGGTTGATCAGCACCGCGAGCGCCGCGTTGGGGTTCTTCATCCGGACCGTCTGCAGCCGGCGCCACAGCTTGCCGAGCAGCCGTTCGGCGGTCAGCCCGCGGTTGTCCACCGCATAGGGAAAGACGTCGTCGATCACGGTGAAGTCGGTCAGCCGCTCGCCCAGGTCCTTGACGAAGGGGAATTCCTCCTCGGGGACGTCCTTGGCCGCCAGCGCCCCGATCCCGGACAGGTAGACCAGGAACCGGCGCGGCCGGGCGTCCGCCACGTTCGACGTGGTGAGTTCGACCGAACTGGGTTGCTCGACCGTCTCGACCTCCTCGGCGCCCCGGGTCGCCCACCAGTGCAGGGATTCCAGCGGGGCGAGCACCATGCCGGCGACGGCGAGGGCGAGCAGCAGGATCAGCAGGTCGTCGAGGATGATCATGCCGGCACCTCCGTGGTGAGCATCGGACGGCCGTTGAGCACATCCGCCCCCGACACCCAGAACGGCCGGCCGCTGATCCGTTCGAACAGCGCCGCCATGACCCGCGAGATCCACGGCGAGCAGACGGTCGAGGCCACGTGCATGGTCAGCCACGCCGCCGCCACCAGCGCCAGTGCCGGCCAGCGGCCGACGCCGAACGTGCCGGCCGTCACCGCCCACAGGCAGACCG
>CALMIQ010000219.1 GCA_937863965.1 uncultured Micropruina sp. | reverse complement strand
CTGGCATGAGTACAGCGGAGAGGTCCACCACCGCCGACGAGCGCCCGGCCGACACACCGGACGAGGCGGCGCCCGGTCCCGACCGCGGCATCCTGATCGTCGCCGGCGTGCTGCTGGTGATCGCCGGGCTGCTGATCTACGGCAACCTGACCATGAAGGTGAGCGACAACGGTGCGTTCGGCCCGCAGACCTTTCCGTGGATCGTCGCCGGCATCTGCCTGCTGGCGGCGGCCCTGATCGTGATCGAGGTGCTCCGGCATCCGCGTCGGGTGCCGAGTGTGCCCGAGCAGGACTCGTTCTCGGGCGTCTCGGTGCTGCACGATCCGTTCGACGAGACCGTCGCCCCCAAGCTCAAGGCGGAGGCCGCCGAGGTGGCGCCCGGCATCAACTGGGTCAAGCTGGGCACCGCGCTGGCCGCGCTGGTCGGGTTCACCCTGATCCTGGAGCCGATCGGCTGGCTGATCAGCGCGACGCTGCTGTTCTGGGCGATGTCGGTGGCCCTGGGCGGACGCCGGCACGTCACCGGACTGATCATGGGCCTGGGCCTGGCGTCGCTGATCCAGGTGGTGTTCAGCGGAATGCTCGGCATGTCGCTGCCGGCCGGACTCCTGCTGCTGGGGAGCTGAATCATGGAACAACTGATCAACCTGCTCAACGGCTTCGGGCAGATCCTCACCCCGCAGAACCTGCTCTGGGTGACCGTCGGCGCCTTCCTCGGCACCGCGATCGGGGTGTTGCCCGGGCTGGGTTCGGCCATGGCGGTGGCGTTGCTGCTGCCGCTGACCTTCACCCTGGAGCCGCTCTCGGCACTGACCATGTTCGCCGGCATCTACTTCGGCGGACTCTTCGGCGACTCGATCGCCGGCATCCTGATGAACACCCCCGGTAACAGCACGGCGATCGCCAGTTCGTTCGAGGGCCACATGATGGCGCTCAGCGGACGCGCCCCGCAGGCCCTCGCCACCGCCGCCATCGGCGCCTTCACCGGCGGCATCCTGGCCACCGTCCTGGTGGTCTTCTTCGCCCCCACGATGGCCGGCCTGGCCACCCAGTTCGGCCCCGCCGAGTACTTCGCGCTGGCCCTGTTCGCCTTCGTCGCGATCTCGACGGTGGTGGCCGACTCGGTGATCCGCGGTCTCGCCGCGCTGGCGTTGGGGCTGGCGCTGGCCGTCGTCGGCATCGATCAGTCCACCGGCACCGCCCGCTTCACCTTCGGCATCCCGGCGCTGTTCGACGGCATCTCGGTGGTGGTGATCACGGTCGCCCTGCTGGCCATCGGCGAGGTGCTGCACGTGGCGTCCAAGGTCGGGCGCCCCGACGACAAGAAGCTGATCCACGCCGGCGGACGCCCCTGGCTGAGCAAGGCGGAGTTCCGCGCCGCCCTGCCGGCCTGGCTGCGCGGCACCAGCTTCGGCGTCCCGTTCGGGATCATCCCGGCCGGCGGCGCCGAGGTGCCGACCTTCCTGGCCTACGGCACCGAACGCAAACTGGACGCCCGGCGAGCCGAGCCGATGTTCGGCAAGGGCTCGATCCAGGGCGTCGCCGGGCCCGAGGCGGCCGGCAACGCGACCGCCGGATCGGCGATGGGTGCGCTGCTGGCGCTCGGCCTGCCGACGTCCGCGACCGCGGCCCTGCTGCTGGTCGCCTTCCAGCAGTACGGCATGCAACCCGGGCCGCTGCTGTTCGAGCGCAGCGCCGACATCGTCTGGGCGCTGCTGGCCGCGCTGTTCATCGCGATGGTCATCCTGCTGATCCTGAACCTGCCGTTCGCGCCGATGTGGGCGATGCTGCTCAAGGTGCCGAAGGAGTACCTCTACGCGGGCATCACCGTCTTCGCCGCGTTCGGCGTCTATGCCGCCGGCGCGTCGACGATCGACCTGGCGGTGATGATCGGGATCGGCCTGCTCGGCTTCGTGATGCGGCAGTACGACGTGCCGCTGGCGCCGGTGCTGATCGCGCTGATCCTGGGTCCGCTCGCCGAGTACTCGCTGCGGGATGCGATGGCGAACTCATCGAACGACCCCGCCGTGCTGGTCAGTTCGCCGATCACCATCGGGCTGTATGCGGTGCTGGTGGTCGGGGTGGCCTGGAACGGTTGGCGGCGGGTGCAGGAGCGGAAGCTGGTCGCCGAACTGCAGGCCGCCGAGGACGCCGCGGAGGCCGAGGCCGACGCCGCCCAGAGCCGGTGAGCGCGGCGTCCGGTTAGTCGCGCAGCGTCTCCAGGTATTCCGCGATCCGGCCGATCGCCTCGGTGAGCACCTCGACGTTCGGCAGGGTGACCAGCCGGAAGTGGTCGGGCTCGGGCCAGTTGAAGCCGGTGCCGTGGGTGACCAGGATGCGTTTGGTGCGCAGCAGGTCGATCACGAACGCCTCGTCGTCGGCGATCGGGTAGACCTCCGGGTCGAGCCGCGGGAAGCAGTACAGCGCACCCGTGGGCTCGACGCAGCTCACCCCGGGAATATCGTTGAGCAGCCGCGCCGCCAACTTCGACTGTTCGTAGAACCTGCCGCCGGGCACGGTCAGTTCCTTGACCGACTGGTAGCCGCCCAGCGCGGTCTGGATGGCGTGCTGCGCCGGCACGTTCGCGCACATCCGCATGTTGGCAAGCAGCGTCAGGCCCTCCAGGAAGTCGGTGGCCAGGTGCCGGGGGCCGGAGATCATCACCCAGCCCGCCCGGTAGCCGCAGACCCGGTAGGCCTTGGACAGCCCTGAGAAGGTCAGGCACAGCACGTCGTCGTCGGCGAACGTCGCGGCGTGGTGGTGGACGGCGTCGTCGAAGATGATCTTCTCGTAGATCTCGTCGGCCATCACCACCAGGTCGTGCCGGCGGGCGATGTCGACCAGGCCGCGGACCGTCTCCTCGCTGTAGACGGCGCCGGTCGGGTTGTTCGGGTTGATGATCACCAGGGCGTGGGTGCGGTCGGTGATCTTGGCCTCGATCTCCTCCAGGTCGGGGTTCCAGCCGTTGCTCTCGTCGCAGCGGTAGTGCACCGGCACGCCGCCGCAGAGCATCACCGCGCCCGTCCACAGCGGGTAGTCGGGGGCCGGGACCAGGATCTCGTTGCCGTCGTCGATGAAGGTCTGCAGCACCATCATGATCAACTCGGAGACGCCGTTGCCGATGTAGACGTCGTCGACCGTGGTGCGCCGCAGACCCTTGGCCTGGTAGTACTGCGCGACCGCGGTGCGCGCCGAGTAGATGCCGCGCGAATCGGAGTATCCCTGCGAATGAGGCAGGTGGTGCGCCACGTCGGCGAGGATCGCCTCGGGCGCGTCGAAGCCGAAGGGCGCGGTGTTGCCGATGTTCAGCTTGAGGATCTTGTGCCCCTCGGCCTCCAGCCGCTGCGCCTCGACCAGGATCGGACCCCGAACGTCGTAGCGGACGTTCTGCAACTTCTTCGACTGGACGATGCGGCGCATGGCCGCAAGTCTGTCAGCAGCGCCGC
>CALMIQ010000218.1 GCA_937863965.1 uncultured Micropruina sp. | reverse complement strand
GGATCCCGCCCACGGCGGCAAGACCACCGAGGGCACCTGGGCCGAGGGCGAGGTCGGCCTCGGCCTGGAGAAGAAGGGCTCCGTGCGGGGGCTGACCCGCTCGTCCCATCCGGGCGAGGAGTTCGTCGATCGGGCCCGTCAGGGCTGGGACGTGAAGGCCTTCCGCAGCGAGAACTTCAATCTCAACGAGGCGATGGCCAACATGGGCAAGAAGATCCGTGGCGGCATCAACGTGATGATGGACACCCGGGGCCTCAGCACCGAGCAGTTCCTGCAGCTCGAGGAGGCGGTGCAGAAGGCCGGCTGGGCCGGCAAGGTGCTCTGGTGGCCATGACCGGCGACAATCACCACCAGGAGGTTCCGATGATCACCCGCGCGCGACTCGCCGCCCACGCGGCCTGGTTGTCGACGTCCGGGCGCGAGGGCGAGCGGCTGTCCCTGCCCGGCGCCGAGCTGGGTGGGCTGAGTCTCCCCGGCGCCGAGCTGTCCCACGCGGTGCTGACCGGGGCCCGCCTGGCCGGTTGCGACCTGTCCGGTGCGAACCTGACCCGCGCCGAGCTGACCGGCGCCGACCTGACCGGCGCCCGGCTGCACCGGGCCGACCTGACCGAGGCCGAACTCGCGCACGCCGTGCTCAGCCGGGCCGACCTCACCGGCGCCGACCTGTATCGCGCCTTCGCGTGGCGGTCGAGTCTGGACGACGCCGACCTGACCGGCGGCTGCCTGGTCAAGGCCGACCTGACCCATGCGGGGCTGCACCGCACGATGCTGCGGCGCGCGGACTGCACCCGCGCCGACTTCTACGGCTCCGAGCTGGCCGGGGCCGACCTCACCCGCGCCAATCTGTCCGGTGTGTCGGTGATGACCGCCGACCTCACCGGCGCCGTCCTCACCGAGGCGGACGCCCCCGGGCTGGCCATCGACGGCAGCCGGTTCGCCGTGGACGCCGTGGGCGGGCTGGTCGGCTCGATCAGTCCCTTCGACGGCACCGTGACGATCGTCGGCGACGGCGCGGCGCGCGCGGTCACGCTGACGGAACTCCTCGACGTGCTCACCCGTCGCGGGGCCAGGGTCACCACCTGGACGCCCGGCGTCCGGCCGGCCGATCCGCCACCGTGGCGCTGGGCACCCACCGCGGCGGACTGACCGCCTACAGTGGTGTCTCCGTTGCGACCCAGGAGGCACCGATGCCGGAAACCGATCCGAACGCCGACACCAAGGCCGCCTTCAAGGCTGCGCTGGAGCGCAAGCAGCAGAACCAGCACGCCGGCGCCGATCACACCGATGCCGCCCGGGGCACGGCGAAGAACACCCACGCCCAGGGCGGCAAGCGGCAGTTCCGGCGCAAGTCCGGCGGCTGAGCTGCGCTGCCCGCGGCGCAGGGCTCAGATGGTCTCGTCGCCGACCACGTAGAGCATCACCAGCCGCGCCTCGCGGCTCTTCAGCAGGCTGACCTCCGGCGGGAACTCCGTGAGGTTGGTCTGGTCGACGACGACGCCCAGCCGCCAGTTGTCCTTGCGCACCTTCTTGAACGCGGCCTGGAACGTGTCGGAGAAGTCACGATGCTTGGTCAGATAGGCCTGGATGTGCTCCGGCACCGGCACCTTCTTCGCCCTCGCCACGGCGGTGATGAAGGCGAGCGCCGATCGGCCGTGCCGCACTTCCTCCCAGGCGTCCTGGTAGGTCTTCTGCCGATCCTCAGCGGTCGACCAATCGTTCCATTGCAGGACGAACAGGATGGTGTCGTCGCTGAGGTAGTCCTCGACTCGCGGCTTAGGCATGGGGTGGTGTCTCCTTCTGTGTGAATCGAACCCAGGTGGGCGCGAACCTGTGGGCCACGGACGTCGCCAGCCGTGCATGCCGGGCGCTCTCCTCGCGCCGCCCGCACATCCACAGCAACCGGGCCAGATATGCGTCGGCGGGCCCGATACCCGCCGACGAACCGATCGGGAGCCACCCGCCGCCATGAGCGGTCAGCTCGGTGATGAGTTCGTCCGCGAGCCGTTCGGTGGGCTCGGACGCCCCGAGCGCGCGCACGATCAGCCCCGCCGCCGCGCCCGCGCGATAGCTTCCCCGAACGCCGTCCCACAGGTGCTCCAGGTAGTCCGGCGGGACCGGGCGGCCCACGGCGGTGGCGATGGCGGCGCCGCCGATCTGATACAGCGGGTCGTAGCCGGACAATTCGTCGTCCAGCGCATCCAGCGCGGGCGCCAGGTCGGCGATCCGGTCGTCGCGGACGGCGTCGCTCAGCATGCGCTCGTGGACCGCGACCGCGGCGGTTTCGGGGTCCACGCCGGCCTGCAGGGTGCGGGCTCGTTCGGCGTGCCGCTCGGCAACGCCACGGCGTCCGGTCAGCTCGGCGAGCAACTCCGCCTGCAGCGCGGCCGACCAGCGATGCAGCACCGAGCCGGCCGTCTCGGCCCGCATCAGGTAGTCCCGGGCCGCGGCGGCCGCACCCAGCCGGTCGGCGAGTTCCACGTGTGCGACGACGACCAGCCGCAGGGCCTCCAGCTCGTCCTCCGCGCTGCCCGCCCGGGCGGCGGCGACGGCCATCCGCTGGGCGAGCTCGAGACGGCGCCGCGGCGGTTGATGGCGCGCCCAGGTCAGCGAGTGCAGTGCCATCAGGGCGTTCAGGGCGATCACCGGATCGGGGTCGGACGCCCGCTCCAGCATCTCGGGCTCGACCTCGCCCAGCCCGGCCAGCATGGTGGCATCGCCGGCCATGCCGGCCCGCAGATATCCCTCGACCAGCCGGACGCGCAACGCGATCTCGTCGGCAGGTAGGCCCTCCAGGGCCTCGCCGATCAGCAGCTGGGCACGTCGGGCGTCCGCACCCAGCGGCACCCACGGGCTGGCGGCCGCCAACGCCGCCTGGGCGAACAGTGCCGGCTCGCCGGCCCGCCGCGCAACCGCGGCGAGCTCCCCGGCCCGCACCATCGCACGCTCGATCCGGCCACCCAGGGTCAGCGCGGTGGTGCCGTCCAGGGCCCAGGGCAGCCAGTCGGCCGGGGCGAGCCGGGCCCGCTGCGCGAGCTCGACGGCCTCGGCATAGCGGTCGGCCGCCGCCAGCGGCGCGCCGGCGGCCAGCAGTCCGGCGGCCTCGGCGGCGGTGTAGTCGGCGGCGCGGGCCGGCTCGTCGGCGAGCTGCCGGGCGTGATGCGCGATCCGCGCAACGTCGGGATCGGGCCGCGCGGTCAGCAACTCGATCATCCGCTGGTGGGCGAGGAACGACGTGCGGAGTCGGGCGAGCGCGCCGCGGAAACCCGCGTGCCGGAACGCGATGCCGCGCGGCGACTCGATCAGCAGGCCCGCCGCCAGGGCCGCCTCGGCGAGCGCCCCGGACGCGGCCGCCGACAGGCCCAGCGCCTCGCGCAGCAACGGCAGGTCGAGGTCGGCCGGCGTGTCGGACGCGGCCAGCGCCAGCAGTTCGACGGATCCGTCGGGCAGCCCGGCGAGGCTGCGCCGGACGAACTCGTCCAGGCTGGCCGGGGCGTCCACCCAGCTCCCGGTCGCCTCCGCCTCGCGGGCCAGCGCCGCCAGCAGGAACGGGTCGCCACCCGCCGACGCGACCACCTTCTCGACCAGCGCCTCCCGGCCCAGATTCGCACCGGAGACCAGCGACGCCACCAGCGCCCGGGCGGCGCCGTCGTCCAACGGCTGCACCTCGAGGGCGACGCAGTCGGTGGCGGCGATCCAGCCGTCGCTGAGCAGCCGGTGGTCGGCCAGCGGACGCGACCGGCCGCCGGTCACGAACGGGCAGACAGCGGGGAAGCGGGCCAGCGCGAGCAGCAGGTCGACGGTGTCCGGGGCCAGGCCGTCCACGTCGTCGACGATCAGCACCCGGCCGGGACGGCACAGCTCGGTGGCCAGGGCGGTGGCCCGGTCGCCGGTGGAGCGACCGGTCAGGGTGACGCCCAGCGCGTCCGCCAGGCCGGTCACGGCGGCGGCGCCCGGGGGCAGCCGGACGGCCCCGGGCAGCGCCTGGCCGAGATGGTTCAGCACGGTGCTGACCCCGATGCCCGGACGCCCGCCCAACGCGATCAGCGCCGGCGGCCGGGCCGCGGCCAGCAGCCGGGTGATGGCGTCGACCAGCTCCTGGCGTCCGATCGGGGCCGACGGGACGGGCACGACGAGGGCCCGCGGCGGGTCGAGCCGCGGGTGCTGGTTGAGCAGGTCGTTCTCCAGCCGCCGGAAGGCGCGTCCGGCGTCCAGGCCGTAGTCGGTGGAGAAGCGGTCGGTGAAGGCGCGGCACTCGTCCAGGGCGGCCACCTGGTCGCCGCTGCGGTAGAGCGCGATCACCAGGCAGGACGCCAGTGCCTCCGACTCGGGGTACTCGGCGCACCAACGGCGCAGGTCGGCGATCGCGGCGGCATGCCGGCCGGAGGCCAGTTCGACCTCGGCCAGTTCCACCAGCAGTTCGGCGCGCCGGCTCTCCAGATAGCTACGGGTCACGGCGATCGACTCGATTCCCTCGATCGCCCCGAACGGAGTGCCGCGCCACTCCGCCAGCGCACCACGCAGCAACGTGCCTGCGGTCAGCGGGTCGCGCGCGGCCACGTCCCGCCCGCGGCGCAGGGCGTCCTCGAAGCGCTGCGCGTCCAGTTCGCCGGGCTCGACCACCAGCCGGTACCCCCCGGCCGCGGCCACCAGCCGGGAGACGTCCTGCCGGCGCATCGCCGCCCGGAGCCGATCGATGTGCACCCGGATCGCGGTGGCCGCCGTCCGCGGCGGCTGGCCGCGCCAGACCCGGTCGATCAGCGCGTCCAGCGTGATCGGGCGGTTCTGATCGGCAAGCAGGACGGCGAGCACGGTCGCCTCCATCGGACGCAGGCGCTGCGGCTCGGCGTCCACCGTCACCCCGACAGGGCCCAGCACGCGGAACTCGACCGCTGCCATGGGACCTCCGGGGGGTGAGGGGGGCTTGCCAGCACCCTAGGGCATCCGCCCGGCGATCTGCTCCCATCCGACCCATGCTGCGAAGGATCCACCGCCGGGATAAACCGTGCGTAAACCCCGAACCTCGCGCGTCAGTCGGGCAGCCGGGTGGGACGCCCCAGCCGGTTCCACAGGTAGCCGGCGGCCACCAGCGCGGCCAGCCCGGTCCCGATCGCGCCGACCAGCAGCGTCCAGCGCGGCCCCCAGGCGTCCCCGACCCAGCCGATCAGCGGGGCGCCCAGCGGCGTGCCGCCGGTGAAGATCGCCATGTAGAGGCTCATCACCCGGCCGCGCATCTCGGGTGCGGTGGTCAGCTGCACCGTGGTGTTGGCGGCGGTCATCACGGTCAGCGAGCTCAGCCCGACCGGGATCAGCAGCACGGTGTAGATCCAGTAGCTGGGCGCCACCGCCAAAGCCGTGGTGACGACGGCGAACGCGGCCAGCGACCCGACCAGCAAGCGCAGTCGCGGACGCCGGCGGCGCGCCGCCAGCAGGGCGGCCGCCAGGGTTCCGGACGCCATCACCGAACCCAGCAGCCCGTAGCCCTCGGGGCCGACCCCGAACACCTTGGTGGCCATCAGGGCGTTGGTGATCTGGAAGTTCAGGCCGAAGGTGCCGAGCATGAAGATGCAGAACATCACCAGCTGCAGGTCGGGACGGTGCGCCACGTAGGCCAGGCCCTCGCGGATCGCCCCGCGTCCGCGGCGCACCGGGGCGGGGTGCAGCTGGTCGGTGCGCATCAGGAACAGCCCCAGCAGCACGGCGACGAAGCTGATCGTGTTGACCGCGAACACCGGCCAGATGCCGACCCAGGCGATCATCACCCCGGCGATCGCCGGGCCGAGCAGCCGGGCGCCGTTGAACGACGCGCTGTTCAGGCCGACGGCGTTGCCGAGCAGGTGATCGGGCACCACCTCCGAGACGAACGCCTGCCGGGCGGGGGCGTCGAACCCCCACAGCACGCCGGCGATGGTCGCGCTGAGGTAGACGTGCCACAGCTCGACCGTGCCGGACGCCACCAGCGCGGTCAGGATCGCGAACACCAGCGCGGTGCCGGACTGGGTGGCCATCATGATCCGGCGCTTGCCGAACCGGTCGGCCACCGCGCCGGCCACCGGCGAGATCAGGACGCCGGGCGCGAACTGCAGGGCGGTGATGTAGCCGAGGTCGGTGGCCGAATGGTCGGTCAGCTGGGTGAGCACCAGCCAGTCCTGGGCCACCCGCGCCATCCAGGTGCCGACGTTGGAGGTCAGCGATCCGAGGAAGAGCAGCCGGTAGTTCGGCACCGCCAGAGACGCGAAGGTGTGGATCGGTTCGAGTGGGTCGCCGGCGTCGCTCTCGCTCATCGCCGTCGCCGTGTTCTCATCGCCGCCATGCTAGTCCGGCCGGTGGTGAGGAGCCGAACCCCCCGTACGGCTCCTCACCACGGACGCTCCCGTGCGACCTGCAAGCCCCCCGACTCGCGCCCTCCCGGTCACGTCTGCTGTCTGCTTCGGGATTGCCACCAAGAGTGCTGACAGGTCATAAACGGACCGTAAACGACGTCCGGGGGTTGACAACCTACAACCATTTGGTTGTACATTGGAGGTGTGATCGAGGGTGACGAGGACCGGGCGGACGCCCTGTTCCACGCGCTCGCCGACCGCACCCGACGCGACATCCTGCGGCGGGTCCTGGCCGGGGAACACTCGATCAGCACGCTGGCCGGCTTCTACGACATGAGCTTCGCCGCCGTGCAGAAGCACGTGGCGGTGCTGGAACGCGCGGGCCTGCTGACCAAGCGTCGGCAGGGCCGCGAGGCATTCGCCAGTGGGGATGTGCAGGTGGTGCGATCGGCCGCCTCGTTGCTCTCCGAGTTCGAAGAGGTCTGGCGCGGCCGGATCTCTCGGATCGACGACCTGATCAACCAACTGAAGGAGTGAACCATGCCTGTTGTCGACGTCAAGAAGGACCTCGACGCCTTTTCCCTCACCATCGTCGCGGACTTCGCGGCCCCGGTGGAGCGGGTCTGGCAGATCTACGCCGACCCGCGCCAGCTGGAGCGGGTGTGGGGGCCGCCGGAGTACCCGGCGACGTTCGTGGACCACGAGCTGCGCCCGGGCGGGGTGATGAACTACTACATGACCGGCCCCGAGGGCGACAAGTACTGCGGCTACTGGCGGATCAGCGACGTGTCCGAGCCCGATTCGTTCACCTTCGCCGACGGCTTCGCGGACGAGGACTTCAATCCGAACACCGACCTGCCGGAGTCGCAGAACGTCTACTCGTTCGCCGCGCACGACGGCGGCACCCGGGCCACCTTCGTCGCCACCTACCCCAGCGCCGAGGCGCTGCAGCAGGTGCTCGACATGGGGATGATCGAGGGCGCCACCGCCGCGATGGGACAGATCGACGCCTTCCTCGCCGCCTGACGCCCGGACGGGCGCTCGCCCCCGTCGTCCCCACCGCCTAGCCTGGGGACGACAGGCGGGCGTCCGTCCGCCGACACCGAACAGAAGGAGCAGCTTCATGGCAACGCAGAGCACCGCGCAGGCGCACTGGGAGGGCAGCCTGATCGAGGGCGCCGGCAGCGTCGACCTGGTCACCTCCGGCGTCGGCCACTTCGATCTGAAGTGGGCCAAGCGGGCCGAGGCCGGTGCCGGCACCACGAATCCCGAGGAGCTGATCGCGGCGGCCCATGCGGCCTGCTACTCGATGGCCCTCTCGCACGCCCTCGCCGGCAACGGCACCCCGCCCGAGTCGGTGGACACCAAGGCGGTCGTCGGCTTCCAGCCGGGCGTCGGCATCACCGGCAGCGACCTGACCGTGGTGGCGAAGGTGCCGGGGCTGACCGAGGAGGAGTTCCTGAAGTTCGCCGAGGACGCCAAGACCGGCTGCCCGGTCTCGGGTGCGCTGGCGAGCATCCCGATCACGCTCACGGCGAACTTCGTCTCCTGAGGCGCGGCCGACCGAATGGCCCCGATCCCCGCCGGATCGGGGCCATCGGCGACTCCGTGCGCCATGATGACGCCATGACGATCATGGCGGGGGCGGAGCCGATCAGCATCGACGGCTCCGACGTGGGGGTGGTGCTGTGCCACGGCTACCCCAGCACGCCGCAGTCGATGCGTGGCTGGGCCGAGCATCTCGCCGCGGCCGGCTACTCGGTGCGGGTGCCGCTGCTGCCCGGCATGGGCACGAACTGGAAGGACCTCAACGCCACCGGTTGGCAGGACTGGTACGGCGAACTGGAGGTCGCCTACGAGCAGCTGGCGCGGCGCTGCCGCACGGTCTTCGCCGCCGGGTTGTCGATGGGCGGGCTGCTGGCCACCAAGCTCGCGCAAGAGAAGCCGGCGCTGGCCGGCCTGGTGGTGGTCAACCCGATCTACGCCCACACCAACCCGGCGTTGAGGATCCTGCCGCTGCTGCAGCACGTTTTGCCGTCCCTCGGCGGCATCGCCGGCGACATCAAGAAGCCCGGGGTGGTCGAACTCGCCTACGACCGCAACCCGTTGCGATCAATGTACAGCCAGACCCGGCTGTGGAGGATCGTCGTCGAAGACCTGCCCCACTTGCGTCTGCCGGTGCTGCTGTTCACCTCGCGCGAGGACCACGTCGTCCCGCCGGTCTCGTGGCAGACCTTCCTGAAACGGGTGGGTTCGGACGACGTCACCCACGTCTTCCTGGAGGACTCGTACCACGTCGCCACGCTGGACAACGACGCCGAACTGCTCTTCGAGGAGTCGGTGCGGTTCTTCGAGCGGTTGACGCCGCAGGGCGGTTGAGGTCACCGGCGAAGGACCTCCGGAATCAGACGCGGTCTCACGACCAAGACGCGTAGGCGCTCAGGTTCGCGGGTCGTTCACCCGATCGCTGTCGTGCTCGCCGGCCGCATACGATTCGGCATCGTCGGTACCGGGAACACCCATACCCGTGGCATCGATCACCTCGGTGTCCTGGATCGTGACCACGCCCTCGCGCTCTTCGCCGGAGTCGGCGCTGGGTGCCGAGTGGGCGGAATCGGGTGAACCCGGTGTGCCGCGCAGACCGGCTACGGGGGGAATCGGGGGCTGGCTCTGGCTGCTCATGATTGCCTCCTCTGGCAGGATGCGACCGAGTCTTGCCCCGCGTCCGGCAGGCGACAACCTCCTTTAGGACAGACCTAGAGACCGATCACCTGCACGTCGAGCACGCTCGGGTTCGACTCGATCGCCTCCAGCAGGGCGGCGGTGGGCGTGCCCTCGACGTCGATCCGGGCCACGGCGGCCTCCCCGCCGGAGAACACCACGTTCGCCATCTCCTGCACGTTGAGCCCGCCGCGGCTGATCGCGTCCAGGGTCGCCGCGAGGACGCCGGGCCGGTCCAGGTGCCGGACGATGACCGTCCAGCCGGCCGGGGTGGAGCGGGCCAGGTTCACCACGTTGGGCACCTCGCCGGTGCCGGCGTAGACGGTGACGATCCGGACGGCCTCGTCGGCGATCGCCCGCTGCGCCTGATCGGTGGACGCGCCGATGTGATGGGTTCCGTAGACACCGGGCAGCTCCGCGATGGCGGGCCTGAACTCCGCCGTCCCGGCGCCGGGCTCGCCGGCAAAGACGTCCAGGCCGGCGCGGATCCCCTTCTGCTCGACCGCCGCGGCCAGCGTCGGCTCGTCCACCACCTCGCCGCGGGAGGTGTTGACGAAGTAGGCGCCGTCCCGCATCGCGGCGAAGAACTCCGCGCCGAGCAATCCGCGGGTCTCGCCGTTCAGGGCCAGGTGGACGCTGACGACGTCGGCCCGCCGGGCCACCTCCAGCGGGGAGTCGACCCGGGTGATGCCCAACTCGGCGGCCCTGGCGTCGGTCAGGCTGCGGCTCCAGGCGACCACCGGCATCCCGAACGCCTGCGCCCGGGGCACCATCGCCGAACCGATCCCGCCCAGCCCGATCAGCCCCAGCGTCCGGCCGAACAGGCCGCGGGCCTTGCTGTAGGCGGCCTTGTTCCACCGCCCGGCGCGCAGGTCGGCCACGTTGTCGGCGATCCGCCGGTCGAGCGCCGCGATCAGTCCGAAGGCGAGTTCGGCGACCGCGACCGAGTTCTTGCCGGGGCAGTTGGCCACGTAGATGCCCAGCCGGGACGCCGCCTCGACGTCGATCGTGTT
>CALMIQ010000217.1 GCA_937863965.1 uncultured Micropruina sp. | reverse complement strand
CTAATGAGGTCGGCCCGTCACACCTACGGACTGCCCTGGGCAGACCGAGAAGTGTGGCCGCGACCCGGCGAGTCCACTAGCCTTCCCGGGTGACCCAGGGTTACCCGACCTCACAGCTCCCACCGGTTCGTCGGCAGCGTCACTGGGCGGTGACTGCACTGTCCGGTGCGGCGGTCGGCGTTCTGGGCGGACTGATTGGCCTTGGCGGTGCTGAGTTCCGTCTGCCTCTGCTGATCGGGGTCTTTGGGTTCCTGGCTCTTCAGGCGGTCATCCTTAACAAGGCCATGAGCCTTCTCGTTGTTGCGACCGCCCTGCCGGCTCGCATCCTCGGCGTGCCGCTCGACCAGATTGTCCCCCACTGGCCGGTGATCGTGAACCTGCTCGCCGGGAGCCTCGTGGGCGCCTACCTCGGCGCGAGCTGGGCCACCCGAATGGCCAGCCGCACTCTCTACAGGGTCCTTGCTGGACTCCTCGTGGTCATCGCCGGCGTTCTCGTCGCGACCCACCTCGCCCAGACCCCGACGATCGGCCTCACCGGTCCGGCACAAATCGTCGCGGGGATTCTCGCGGGCGTGGCCATCGGCGTCGTCGCCGCGATCATGGGAGTCGCAGGCGGAGAGCTGCTGATCCCCACAATCGTGCTTCTCTACGGCATCGACATCAAGGTCGCCGGGAGCCTTTCCCTCGCCGTGTCGCTGCCGACGATGCTGATCGCGTTTGCCCGCTACAGCCAGGACAAATCCTTCGCGGTTCTGGCCGAGAACAAGACCTTTCTGGTCGTGATGGCTGCAGGGTCGGTCGTCGGCACGATCATCGGCGGAGCACTGCTCGGGGTCGTGCCCGCCGCCGTCCTTGTCCCCCTCCTCGCAGTCCTGCTGCTGTTCTCCGCACGAAAGGTTTGGCAACACCAGTAGCCAGCACTCGACGCATCGACAGTTGTCAATGCGTCGGGGTAGGCTGTCGGGATGCAGCAGTTGACACTCGATGTGATGACCCGTGGTGAGGTGTGCGCGCCGGGTGCGGGCGAGCTGATCCCTGCTGAGCGTGCGGATTGTCTGGCTGAGATCTTCAAGGCGCTCGCTGATCCGGCCCGCGTGCGGCTGTTGGCGCACATCGCCTCTGCCGAGCATGGGACGGCGTGCGCCTGCCACATGCCCGACGCCCTGGGGATCAGCCAGCCAACCCTTTCCCACCACCTGAAGAAGCTGGTCAGCGCCGGCCTGGTGACCCGCGAGCAGCGGGGTCGCTGGGCCCACTACGCCGCGGTACCTGCCGTCCTCGACGTGGCGCGGGACTTCCTCGGAGATGCGACCGACGGCCCCCGCTGCTGCTGACCGTCGTCACATTGACAGTCGTCGATACGACTGCTTGAATCTCGTATTGACAATCGTCTATACGAGATGGAGCTTCTGATGCCCACGATCAAGGTCTTCGAAGGACCGCTGTGCTGTAACACCGGGGTGTGCGGCCCCGACCCCGCCCAGGCGCTGGTGGACTTCACCGCGGACGCGCGGTGGGTTTCCGACCAGGGAGTACGCCTGACCCGCGCGAACCTGGCGCAGGACCCGGCCGCGTTCGCCGCCGACGGATTGGCGGTGGCTTTCCTGCAGACGGCCGGGGCAGACGCACTGCCGTTGGTGACCGTGGATGGGATGACGGTGCTGACCGGCCGCTACCCGACGCGGTCCGAACTCGCTCGCTACGCCGGCCTGGCAGCGGTCGATCCATCGACTCAGGCGGCCTGCTGCGGCGGCGAGACCGCCAGCGCCGGCTGCTGCACACCTACGGTTCAGACCGTGCAGGTAGCTACTCCCAGCCGTGGATGCTGCGGAGGTGACCGGTGAGGTTCCTCGACGAGCTTCCGCGCTACGTGTTCTTCACCGGCAAGGGCGGGGTGGGCAAGACCAGTGTGGCGTGCGCCACCGCGGTCGACCTGGCGGATCGGGGCCGCCGGGTGCTGCTGGTCTCCACCGACCCGGCCTCGAACGTCGGCCAGGTGTTCGGCCAGCCGGTGGGCGACCGGATCACCCCGATTACTGTGGTGCCCGGCCTGGACGCGCTGGAGATAGACCCGGAGGAGGCGGCCGCCCAGTACCGGGACCGCACCCTCGCCCCGGTCCGCAACTTCCTTTCCGCAGCGGACCTGGCTGCGGTGACCGAGCAGCTCTCCGGCGCCTGCACCACCGAGATCGCCTCGTTCAACCAGTTCACCGACCTGCTCGCCGGCACCGATGTCACCGACGGCTACGACCACGTCGTCTTCGACACCGCCCCGACCGGCCACACGATCCGTCTCCTGCAGTTGCCAGGCGAGTGGACCAGGTTCATCGACGACGGCAAGGGCGACACCTCCTGCCTCGGACCGATGTCCGGGCTGGAGAAGTCCAGGTCCACGTACGGACGCGCCCTGGCCACCCTGGCTGATCCGGCCAGCACCCGGCTCGTCCTGGTCGCCCGCGCCCAGCACAGCGCCCTGACCGAAGCAGCCCGCACCGTCGACGAGCTGGCCGAGGCCGGCGTGCAGGCCACCCACCTCGTCGTCAACGGCGTCATGCCGTCCGGCGCAGACTCCGACCCGCTGGCCGACACCATCCGCGAGCGGGAACAACGAGCACTCGCCGACCTCCCGCCGCAACTGGCCGGGCTGGCCGGCGACCACATCGCCTTGCGCGGGGTCGACATGGTGGGCGTCCCCGCTCTCCGCAGCCTCCTCAGTGTGGACGCGGCAGTGGTTGATGTCGACCAGACATGGACGGCCGCTGCGGCGACCCTGCCAGGCATGGATGCGCTCGTCGCCGAGCTGGCCAGTGCCGATCGGGGACTGGTGATGTGCATGGGCAAGGGCGGTGTCGGCAAGACCACCATCGCCAGCGCGGTCGCGCTCCAGCTGGTCGCCCTCGGCAAGGACGTCCACCTGACCACCACCGACCCCGCCGCCCACCTCGACACCTCGCTGGCCTCGGACCGGCTACGGGTGTCGAGCATCGACCCCGAACAGGCCACCGCCGACTACCGAGCCCGGGTCATGGCCACCAAAGGTGCGACGCTGGACGACGACGGACGAGCCGCCCTGGCCGAGGACCTCCGCTCACCCTGCACCGAGGAGGTCGCGGTCTTCCAAGCCTTCTCCCACGCCGTGGCGGAGGCCCGGCACAGATTCGTCGTGATGGACACAGCTCCCACCGGTCACACCCTGCTGCTGATGGACGCCACCGGCTCCTACCACAACGAGATCGTCCGGAACATCAGCGACGGCATGAACTTCACCACCCCGCTGATGCGTCTGCAGGACCCCGACTACACCAAGGTGATCATCGTCACCCTGGCCGAGACCACACCCGTCCTGGAAGCCGAACAGCTCCAGGCCGACCTCGAACGCGCCGACATCCACCCCTGGGCATGGGTGATCAACCAGATCCTCGCCGGCGCCGACACTGCCAACCCACTTCTGCGGCAGCGGCAGGCTGCCGAAGCCGGGCCCCTGGCCGCGATCCGGCGCGACGGCCGCCGCGTCGCCCAGGTTCCCTGGGGAGACGCTGTGGCCACACCAAGGCACCTGATTCCAGAGGCCCTCGCCGGCGCCCGCTGATCGACACGACGCGAACGGACCCTGCGCGGCAACAGCACCCGGGCTGATGCCGCGCAGGCTGGATCAAGACGTTGCGACGCCTTCCGGGCGGTCGGGAAGGATCTCACCGAGTAAGATCTCGATGCGGCTGCGGATCTCGTCACGGATCGGCCGGACGGCCTCGATGCCCTGCCCGGCCGGGTCGTCCAACACCCAGTCCTCGTACCGCTTCCCCGGATAGAACGGGCACGTATCGCCGCAGCCCATTGTGATCACCACATCGGAGGTCTTGACCGCGTCGGTGGTGAGGATCTTGGGCTGCTCGCCGGAAATGTCGATGCCTTCCTCGGCCATGGCCCGGACTGCGACCGGGTTGATCGCGTCAGCAGGAGTCGAGCCCGCCGACAACACCTCCACCCGGCTCCCTCCGAGGTGGCGCAGGTAGCCGGCGGCCATCTGGGAGCGTCCGGCGTTGTGGATACACACGAACAGGACGGTCGGCTTGCTCATCATGCCTCGATCTCTCCCGGTTCCCCAGGGTTGACGTTCTCGTTTACCTCAGCGATCATTGCCTCAATAGTCATGGAGGTATCGCCGAATGTCAACCGACCTCGAAACTCGCGCCCGCGCCTACGCCGCCCTCGGCGACCCATCCCGGCTGGCGATCATCGACCTCCTCGCCAACGCCGACCTCGCCCCGAGCGAACTCGGCACCCGGCTGGACATCCCCACCAACCTGATGGCCCATCACCTCCAGGTCCTCCAACAGGCCGGGCTCGTCACCCGACGCCGCTCCGAGGGAGACGGCCGACGGACCTACGTCCTCCGCACCCCCGATTGCAACCAGCTCATCGGCGCCGTCGCCGGCCACCTGCCCCGTCCGGGAAGGGTTGCGTTCGTCTGCTCACACAACTCCGCCCGCTCCCAGCTTGCGGAGTCCTACTGGCGCACGATCAGTTCTATTCCGGTCGTCTCGGCCGGAACCCACCCGGCCGCACGCGTCCACCCCAAGGCAGTGAGAGTCGGACGCCGCCACGGCCTCGACCTCACTGATGCCACGCCGAAACTCGCCCAGGACGTCCTCACCGGCGACGAACTGCTGATCGCCGTATGCGACCGCGCTTATGAGGAACTCGACACCCCACCGCTGCACTGGTCGATCCCCGACCCTGCCCGCGTCGACCGCGCCAACGCGTTCGACACCGCCTACAACGACCTCACCAGCCGCGTCGACCTGCTCGCGGCCAGCCTCGAAGGAGACCCGTCATGACCGTCCACCCCGTCTCTGAACGCACCTGGGAAAGCCTCCACGCCGACGAGAAGCTCGCCCTCAAACAGGCAGCCGCCCGACTCGCCGACGAGTTCACCGGCCTCTACG
>CALMIQ010000216.1 GCA_937863965.1 uncultured Micropruina sp. | reverse complement strand
TGTAGAGCGCGAAGTTGGTGCCGGAACCGTCGTAGGTGGCGCCGAGCGGATAGGGCGAACCGGGCCAGACGGGCATGGGTCTCCTTCGGTCGAGGGCGGTCGTCCACCCCGAGATCACTCGTACCCCGGTCCGGTGAGTACAAACGCTCCCCGGCGGCCTCCTACACTGGGTGGCGGCCAGCCGCTCGTGGGGGGACGGATCGGGCCTAGGAGTGTGAGGCATGCAGCAGGAACCGGACGCCATCGACGACCTGTTCGACCAACGGTCGGACGAACAGGAGCCGCCGCGGCGGTCGCGGCGTGTGCTGCGCCGTTGGCTGATCGTGCTGGCCAGCCTGCTGTCCCTGCTCGCCCTCGGCGCCGGCGCGCTGACGTTCTACGGCGTCCAGACCCTCAACACGGTCAAGCGCGAACCCGGCCTGCTGCCGTCGGACCGGCCGACGGTCGATCCGGGAACGCTGGTCGCGCAGCCGATCAACTTCCTCCTGCTGGGTAGCGACTCGCGCGGCGCGGACCGCGGCCGCTCCGACGTGATGATGCTGGTGCACTCCGATCCGAGCCGGGCCAAGCTGTACCTGATCTCGCTGCCCCGTGACCTGTGGGTGCCGATTCCCGGGCACGGCACGAACAAGATCAACGCCGCCTACGCGTTCGGCGGCGGCCCCCTCGCGGTGCGCACGGTCGAGAACCTGCTGGGTATCGAGATCGACCACGTCGCGCTCACCGACTTCGAGGGCTTCTTCCAGTTGGTGGACGACGTGGGCGGGGTGACCATCTTCAACACGATTCCGTCGTCGAACCAGGGCTTCGACTTCGCCCGCGGCGACATCAAGCTCACCGGCGCCTCCGCGCTGGCCTACGTGCGGCAGCGCTACGACCTGCCCCGCGGTGACTTCGACCGCGCCGAGCGGCAACGGCTCGTGGTGAAGGCGATCATCGACAAGGTGGCCAGCGGCCAGACCCTGACCAACCCGGCGCGGCTGCTCGCGGTCGTCAGCCGGCTGTCGAAGTCGGTGACCGTGGACGACACCCTGACCAACGACCGGATCCTCGGCCTGGTGAGGGAGTTGCAGATCACCTCCGGCCAGGACATCGAGCAGCTCCAGGTGCCGGTGGCCGGGTTCGGCAGGTCGTCCGCGGGAGCCAGCTACGTCAAGGTCGACAAGGCCGGAATCGCCCGGCTCGGGGACGCGCTCAGCAACGGGCGGATGGGCAGCTACCGCGGCTGAGTGGCGCACCCGAACCGACCTCGAGTCGTTCCCGGCGGTTCACACGGCTGTAACGTTCGGCTGCGATAGTCCAGGCCTCGTCGACAAGGAGGTTCCCGATGGCAATCAGTTCGGTGCTGTTCGTCTGCACTCACAATGCCGGTCGCTCGCAGATGGCGGCGGGCTTCCTCGCTCACCTCAGCGGCGGTTCGATCGAGGTCGCCTCCGCGGGCACCGCACCCGCCGACGCGCTCAACCCGGCCGTGATCGCCGCGATGCTCGAGGAGGGCATCGATCTGCGCGACGAGGAGCCGAAGGCGGTCGGCACCGAGTCGGTGCAGCAGGCCGACCTGGTGATCACGCTGGGCGCCGACCTGCGGGCGCTGACCGGCACGAGGTTCCAGGATTGGGATCTGCCCGAGTCGGCGGGACTGCGGCTGGACGCCGTCCGGCCGATCCGGGACGCGATCAAGGCGCGGGTGCTCGTCCTGCTGGAGGAGTTGAACGCTCCCGCGGCCGCCTGACCCGATCGGCCGGTCAGAACAGCGCGACCCCGGCCCGGGCGACTCGGAAGCCATGCCCGGTCCGGGTGTTGGCGCAGGTGACGCCGTTGGTCTCGCTGGAGCACAGGTAGCGGCCGTGGCTCAGTGCCCGCCCGTAGGGCAGCGTGGCCAGCGTCTGGCCGTCGAATTTCACGAACGGGAACCCGGTGCCCTTCTGCCAGGCCACCTGCTTGGAGCCCTGCACCGGCCAGGCCGACGGGTCGCCACTGCAGAAGTAGTCGCTGCCCGCCGCGGTCACCTGGACGCCGGTGACGTCCAGGC
>CALMIQ010000215.1 GCA_937863965.1 uncultured Micropruina sp. | reverse complement strand
ACGACACGGTCAAGGGCGGCGACTACCGCGCCCGCGAGACCAACGTCTACCGGCTGGCCGAGGTGAGCGCCAAGATCATCGACCAGTGCGTCGCGCAGGGCGTCCCGTTCGCCCGCGAGTACGGCGGCCTGCTCGACAACCGCTCGTTCGGCGGTGTCCAGGTGCAGCGCACCTTCTACGCCCGCGGCCAGACCGGCCAGCAGCTGCTGATCGGCGCCTACCAGGCGCTGGAACGCCAGGTCGCGGCCGGCACGGTACAGATGTTCGCCCGGCACGAGATGCTCGAGCTGATCGTGGCCGAGGGCCGGGCCCGCGGCATCGTGGCCCGCGACATGGTCACCGGCGAGATCGAGACGCATCTCGCGGACGCCGTGGTGCTGGCCACCGGCGGCTACGGCAACGTCTTCTTCCTGTCCACCAACGCGATGGGCTGCAACGTGACCGCCGGCTGGCGGGCGCACCGCAAGGGCGCCTACTTCGGCAACCCGTGCTACACCCAGATCCACCCGACCTGCATCCCGGTGCACGGCGACACCCAGTCGAAGCTGACGCTGATGAGCGAGTCGCTGCGCAACGACGGCCGGATCTGGGTGCCGAAGCGGGCCGAGGACTGCGACAAGGACCCACGGCAGATCCCCGAGGAGGACCGCGACTACTACCTGGAGCGGATCTACCCGGCCTTCGGCAACCTGGTGCCCCGTGATATCGCGTCGCGGCAGGCGAAGAACATGTGCGACGAGGGCCGCGGCGTCGGCCCGGCCGTCGCCGAGAAGCAGCCGGACGGCACGGTGAAGAACGTGCGCCGCGGCGTCTACCTCGACTTCGCCGACGTGATCAAGCGGATCGGCCGCGACGGGGTGGCGGCCAAGTACGGCAACCTGTTCGACATGTACGCCCAGATCACCGCGGAGGACCCCTACGAGGTGCCGATGCGGATCTACCCGGCGGTGCACTACACGATGGGCGGCGTCTGGGTCGACTACGACCTGATGACCACGATCACCGGGCTGTACGCCACCGGCGAATGCAACTTCTCCGATCACGGTGCCAACCGGCTCGGGGCGTCCGCGCTGATGCAGGGCCTGGCCGACGGCTACTTCGTCCTGCCGAACACCATCAACGACTACCTGGCGGCCGGCCCGTTCCCGAAGCTGGCCCCCGACCATCCCGACGTGGTCGCCGCGGTGACCAGCGTCAAGCAGCGGATCGACACCCTGCTGTCGATCCAGGGCAGCCGCACGGTGGACTCCTTCCACAAGGAGCTCGGGCAGATCATGTGGGAGTACTGCGGCATGGAGCGCACCGAAGAGGGCCTGACGAAGGCGATCGGGCTGATCCGGCAGCTGCGCGCCGAGTTCTGGCGCGACGTCAAGGTGACCGGCGAGAACGAGGAGTTCAACCAGACCCTGGAGCGGGCCGGGCGCGTCGCCGACTTCCTGGAACTCGGCGAGCTGATGTGCATCGACGCCCTGCACCGGCGGGAATCCTGCGGCGGTCACTTCCGGGCCGAGTCGCAGACCCCGGACGGCGAGGCGCTGCGGCACGACGACCAGTTCCTCTACGTCGGCGCCTGGGAGTTCACCGGCGGGGCCCCGGTGCTGCACAAGGAACCACTGGAGTACGAGTTCATCGAGCTGAAGCAACGGAGTTACAAGTGAACATCACTTTGCGGGTCTGGCGGCAGTCGAACGCCGACGCCAAGGGAGCGATGCAGACCTATCAGCTGGCCGACGTCAGCCCCGACATGTCCTTCCTGGAGATGCTCGACCTGCTCAACGAGCAGTTGACGCTGGAGGGCATCGAGCCGGTGGCGTTCGACCACGACTGCCGCGAGGGCATCTGCGGCATGTGCGGCGTGGTGATCAACGGATCGGCGCACGGACGCGGCTCGTCGCCGGTGCCGACCACCACCTGCCAGCTGCACATGCGGTCCTTCGCCGACGGCGCGACCATCGACGTCGAGCCGTGGCGAGCCGGCGGCTTCCCGGTGATCAAGGACCTGGTCGTCGACCGGACGGCGTTCGACCGGATCATCCAGGCCGGCGGCTACATCTCGGTGAACACCGGCGCCGCCCAGGACGCCAACAACATCCCGGTGCCCAAGGTGGACGCCGACCGGGCCTTCGACGCGGCCACCTGCATCGGCTGCGGCGCCTGCGTCGCGGCCTGCCCGAACGGGTCGGCGATGCTGTTCACCTCGGCCAAGATCACCCACCTGGCGATGCTGCCCCAGGGCCAGCCCGAGCGCTGGTCGCGGGTCAAGGGCATGGTCGCGCAGCACGACATCGAGGGCTTCGGCAACTGCACCAACATCGGCGAGTGCGCCGCGGTCTGCCCCAAGGGCATCCCGCTGGACACCATCAGCCAGCTGAACCGCGACCTGATGCACGCCCTGTTCAAGAAGGACAAGTAGGCGGGGTAGCTCCTTCGCCCGGTTCGGGGAGGTCCGAACCTGCTGGTCCAACTCGCACCTCGTTGGTTGGGCTTGTCGAGACCTCTAGCGTCCGGGCGAGCCCGTCATCCGAGGCGATACTCGTCATCCCGGGCTTGCCCCGGGATCTCGGTTGCCGTTCCCGGCGGCCGGGATGACGAGGGCGTTTGCTCGGACGCCGGGCTGCCGGTTCCCGCCGGCGTCCGATTTCGGGGCGGCGAGCGGGTATGGCAGACTTGACCCTCGGTGCCGAACGCCCCTGCCACAGGGGGAAGGCGTCCGCACCAATCACTGTGATGAACCACGAGGTGTCCTGTGGCACCGGCGAGGAAACACCGACATGAACAAGCTCGTTGCCGAGGTGACCGCGGGGTCCCTGCGTTCCGACATTCCCGAGTTCCGTCCCGGCGACTCCGTGCGGGTGCACGTGAAGGTCGTCGAGGGCAACCGCTCCCGTATCCAGGTCTTCGCCGGCGCGGTCATCTCCCGCACCGGCAGCGGCATCGGTGAGGCCTTCACCGTCCGCAAGGTGAGCTTCGGAACCGGTGTCGAGCGGACCTTCCCGCTGCACTCCCCGATCATCGACAAGATCGAGGTCGAGCGGCACGGCGACGTCCGGCGGGCCAAGCTGTACTACCTGCGTGGTCTGCGCGGCAAGGCCGCCAAGATCAAAGAAAAGCGGGACCGCTGAGCCGTCCGCAGGTGCGCGGACGCGAGCAGGAGTCAGGAGGCCCGCGGTGAGTGACTCAACCCCGACCGCCAAGCCCTCGGCGGGCCGGGTGGCCGGCATGTGGGCCAAGGAGATCGCCATCGTGGTGATCGGGGCTTTGGTGGCGTCCACCCTGCTGCGGCTCTTCGTGGCCCAGATGTTCGTCATTCCGTCGGGATCGATGGAGAACACGCTGCTGATCCGCGACCGGGTCATGGTGCAGAAGGTGGCCGGCTGGTCCCGTGGCGACATCGTGGTGTTCCGCGACACCCAGGGCTGGCTGGCCGATCCGGTAGAAGAGACCGACCCGATCCGCAAGACGCTGATCTTCATCGGCCTGGCCCCCGACGAGAGTTCGAACCACCTGATCAAGCGGGTGATCGGACTGCCCGGCGACCACGTCAAGTGCTGCGATGCCGGGGGCCGGCTGACCGTCAACGGACAGCCGCTCGACGAGGGCGACTACCTGTACTCCACGGGTTACGAGACGGTTGAGCCGTCGGCGATGCCCTTCGACGTGGTCGTGCCCAAGGACCGGCTCTGGGTGATGGGCGACCACCGCGACAACTCCCAGGACTCCCGGTGCCACCTCGACGAGGGCACGGGCGGAATGGCGGCATTCGTGCCGACGGCGGACGTCGTGGGCTCCTCGGTGGCGATCGTCTTCCCCTTCGACCGATGGCGTGGCCTGTCGCGTCCGGCGACCTTCGACCGCGTGCCGGGGTCGACCACGCCGGCGCCCGATCGGCCGGTGATCACCGGCCCGACCCCGGTCTGCTGAGGCGTCATGGCGTTCGTGCTGCGCCGGGACGCGGGTCTGTACGGCTACGAGCGGGCGCTTCGCCGGGCCGGTTTCGACCTGATCGCGGGCGCGGACGAGGCTGGACGCGGGGCGTGCGCCGGCCCGTTGGTGGCGGCCTCGGTGATCCTGGGCAGCACGCCGGGCGCCCGGGTGACGGGCCTGAAGGACTCCAAGCTGCTCACCCCGGCGCAGCGGGACCGCTGCTACGACGAGATCCGGGCGAAGGCGGTGGCCTGGTCGGTGGTGCTGATCGAGCCCGGCGAATGCGACCGGCTCGGCATGCACGTCGCGAACATCCAGGCGCTGCGGCGGGCGGTATGGCGGCTCGACATCGCCCCCGACTTCGTGCTGACCGACGGCTTCGGGGTCGACGGGCTCGGCCTGCCGTCCCTCGCGGTCTGGAAGGGGGACGCGGTGGCCGGCTGCGTCGCGGCGGCGTCCGTGATCGCGAAGGTGGCCCGGGACCGGATCATGCGCGCCGCGCACGAGCAGTGGCCGCACTACCG
>CALMIQ010000214.1 GCA_937863965.1 uncultured Micropruina sp. | reverse complement strand
TAGTCGACCTCGCATCCCGCTGCTCGCAGGGCCTCCAGTCCGGAGGATTCAAAGGTGTCGGCGACCAGGACGCGCATGGCGACAATCTAGGGGTACCCCCTTGGGTGACCCAACCTTCGGTCACTAACATGCAGGTCAGAACCACCCCCGAAGAAGGATCCGTTGGACAGGAAAGCCATCGACGAGACCTCCCGGAGACTCCGCGAGTTGTTGCTCGATCAGAATTACGCAGGTTTGTGGCAGTCACGAATTGGCCGCCGGCAGGCGCATGCGCTGCATCAAAGCGGAATCTGCCAGGTCATCGCCGACTATCTGTGGACCAACGGGCTGCACCCGGTCGACGACGACGCGCTGCCCCGGAAGCTCAAGGACCGCGTGCACCGCGCCCTGGCCGGCAGTTCCTTGAGCCTGGCGACGCTGCGCTGGTTCATCGAGGCCTTCGCCATGACCCCCGAGCACACCGCGTCCCTGCTCCGGCTCGCCGGCTGCCCGGGCTCGGGGGACGCCGTGTTCGGCGGCACGGTGGTCGGTGCCGGCGTCCTGCCGCCGCGGCGGCACCGGACGGTGTCGCTGCGGGAGTTCCACCGGCTCGGCCCGGACGGCCTACCGGAGTCCCACCGCACCGTGCACGTGATCCGCGCCGAGGACTACCTGGATCGCTATCCATACATCTTCGACACCGACGCCGCCAGCGTCCGGGTCGCCTGCGGCGGCCGCTGTGGGGAGCCCTACGCCCTGGAGGACGGCCTGTTCGCCGTCGACATCCTGCTCGCCGAACCGCTGCTTCCCGGCCAGACCATCGCCATGGAATGCGAGACGACCTTCTGGTACCGGACGCCGCCGCCCCCGGAATTCCGTCGGGCCGCATCGGGCCGCATCGAGAACGTCGATCTACGCGTGCAATTCCATCAGCTCAGGCTGCCCAGCCGGGTCTGGTGGAGCGAATGGCCGGCGCTGGACGCCACCCCGGCGGTCTCCGAACCGGTCGAACTGGACGCCGAGAAGAGCGTCCGGCGGGCGCTGCCGGCGATCGAGCGCCGCGTGGTCGGATTCCGCTGGGAACTCGGCCGCTAGACCCATTGGCCGCGCAGGAACCGGCGCAACTCGAAGGCGGGAAAGTCCTTGCCGTAGCGGCTGCCCGGGTTCAACAGCACGGTCAGCTCGTTGGCCGCCGCCCACTCGAACAGGGCCCGGGCGGGTTCGGGCCGCACCTCCCAGCCGGGAGCGGGCAGCATCAGGTCGTTGGTGAAGGTGTCGAAACGCGCCGGGTGGCTGAACACGCACACGCCCGGAACGCCCAGCGGGGACAGCACCAGGGGCTGGAGGCCGTGCGGCTCGCGACGTCCGAGGACGCCGATCACGGTCGCCAGCAGCTCCCTGGCGAAGCTCTGGTAGGCCACCGGATCCGTCGACCTGTCGAACGCCCGCACCAGCAGTCCCTCCAGCGGCGTCTGCGGCTGGAAACCGTTCACCGCGTCCCGTCCCGGCCCAGCCAGTCGCGGCCGAGCACGGCCTCGACGCGGTCGGCGAGCACCACCTCGAGCCGCTCGGCGTACACCCGCGACATCGGCGGCAGCGCGTCCAGCGGGAAGAACCGGGCGTCGGTGGCCTCGCCGTCGGCCGGCACCGGGTCGCCGGCGATCCAGCGGCAGCGGAAGGTGTGGTCGATGTACTGGGTGACGTCGCCGTTGGGATAGATCACCGGCTCGGTGACGTTCAGCCAGGCCAGCCGTTCCACCGCGATCTCGACGCCGGCCTCCTCGGCCGCCTCGCGGATCGCGGCGGCGTGCGGGTCCTCCCCGGGGTCGACGATGCCGCAGACCGGCGACCACTGTCCGTCGTCGCTGCGCCGTACCAGCAGCGTCTCCGGCCCGCGGACGCCGTCGCGCAGGATCACGGCGCTGGCACCCGAGAGCCACAGCATCGAGTGGCCCACCTTGGCGCGCAGCTCGCGGACGAAGTCGGGGATCGGCACGCCGCCACCCTATCGGGGCGTCGGTAGGGTGGCCGGATGGACCCGATGGCTCAACCGCTGGGCGGACGCCGGTCGGCCGACCCGCGGGTCACCTCGCTGGTGCTGATCGGGGCCAACGTGGCGGTCTTCCTGCTGGTCCTGGTCACCGGCGGCTGGGCCAGCCCGTGGGTGCACCGGCTCGGCATCGGGCCCGTCGGCAGCTGCCTGGTCGACGACACCAGCGGCAACTACTACCCGGGGGTGGACGCCGCCGGTTGCGCGGTGCTGCCGGGGACGCTCTGGGTCGACGGCGTCGCCGACGGCGCCTGGTGGCAGGTGCTGACCAGCGCCTTCACCCACGCCGACCTGATCCACCTCGGCGGCAATCTGCTCGCGCTGTGGTTCCTCGGCCCGCCGCTGGAACGGGTGCTCGGCCGGCTCCGGTTCCTGGCCGTATACGGGCTCGGGGCGGTGGGCGCCTCGGCCGCGGTGATGTGGCTCGGCCCGCCCGATTCGGTGGCACTGGGCGCGTCCGGGGCGATCTTCGCGATGCTGGGCACGGCGCTGGTGCTCGCCCGGCGGTTCGGCGGCAACTATCAGCTGATCGCCACCTTCCTCGGCGTCAACATCCTGATCACCGTGCTCGGCGGCGCCTACATCTCCTGGCAGGGCCACCTCGGCGGCCTGATCGCCGGGCTGGCCGCGTCCGCGGCCCTCGTGCTGCCGCCGCGCGAACGGCGTCCGGTGGCACAGTTCGCGGGGCTCGCCGGGTTGGCGGTCGTCGCGGTCGGTGCCATCGGCTGGCGGGCGATGATGCTCGTCTGATCGATAATGGGCGGCGTGAGCGTGGACGAGCTGGCCGACCTGCTGCGCGGACGCCGGTGGACGGCGCTGACCGGCGCCGGGATCAGCACCGACTCCGGCATCCCCGACTACCGCGGCGCCGGATCGCGACCCACCAGCCCGATCCAGTACGACGACTTCCTGCGCTCCGCCGATGTGCGGCGGCGCTACTGGGCCCGCTCGCTGCTCGGCTTCCGCAGTTTCGGCAAGGCCCGTCCCAACGTCGGTCACCGCGCCCTGGCCGCGCTCACCGACCACGGCCTGGCCACGGTGATCACCCAGAACGTCGACGGCCTGCACCAGTCGGGCGGCAGTCCCGACGTGCTCGACCTGCACGGCCGGATCGACCGGGTGATCTGCCTCGGCTGCGGGGCCGCGTCCGGACGCACGGCACTGCAGCACCGGCTCGAGGACGCCAACCCCGGCCTGCGCGGCGACGTCGCGGCCGGCCGGGCCGAGATGGACGACGGCCGGCTGCGCCCCGACGGCGACGCGGTGGTCGACCAGTGGGGCGAATTCGTGGTGCTGCCCTGCGAGCTGTGCGGCGGGGTGCTGAAGCCCGACGTGGTGTTCTTCGGCGAGTCCGTTCCGCGGCCCCGGGTATCGGACGCCTACGCGGCCGTCGACGCCGCCGACGCTCTGCTGGTGGCGGGATCGTCGCTGACCGTGATGTCCGGTCTGCGGTTCGTCCGGCACGCCGCCCGGACGGGTAAACCGGTCGCGATCGTCAACCGCGGCGCCACCCGGGGTGACGAACTGGCGGCCGTCCGGCTGGACGCCGGCTGCTCACAGACGCTGACCGAACTCATGAACGTCCTGTGAGAATGTGGTTGAGCGCACAACGATCGGCGCGCGTGCCCTATGGTGGCTGACAGCATTCGGCCTAACGGGAGGGGGGCCGTGAGCGCCTTGTTGTCTGGCCTGGGACTGCTGGTCACCGGCACGGGTCTGGTGCTGCGCCGAGCACGGTTGTTCGGCCTGGGCCTGATTCCGCCGCTGATCACCTCGGTGCTGTTCGTGGTGCTGTTCGTCACCGCCAGCTGGTTGTCCCAGCGGATCGCGGTCTGGCTGACCCCGTTCGCGGAGGGCTGGGCGGGGGTCGAGACGCTGCGCACCGTGGTGGCGGTCCTGGTGGTCGCGATCAGCGGCCTGCTGCTGGTGCTGCTGTTCACCGCCACCACGCTGGCCCTCGGTGCCCCGCTCTACGACCGGATCTCCGAGGAGATCGACGCCCACGCCGGCAGCTACGCCGCCGCCCCCGACGAGGGCGTCCTGCGGGCGCTGTGGTCCACCCTGCTCCACCTGGTGAAGGTGGTGGCGATCACCCTGCCGGTCGGGGCGGCCTTCCTGCTGATCGGACTGATTCCCGTGGTCGGCGGCGTGTTGACCGCGGTCGGATCGGCCCTGTTCGGCGGCTGGATGATCACCCTGGAGCTGATCGGCTCACCGGCCGGACGCCGCGGCATCCGCACCCTCGGCCAGCGTCACCAGCTGCTGCGCCGCAACCCCTGGCTGGTCCTCGGCTTCGGCGTGCCGACCTTCCTGCTGCTGTCGGTGCCGGTGCTGTCACTGCTGGTGTTCCCGATCGCCACCGCCGCCGGCACGCTGCTCACCCGCAGGCTCGTCGCGCACTGACGAAGGCCGCCACGCACGCCTCCACGTCGGCGCTGCTGTGCGCCGCCGACAGCTGCACCCGGATCCGCGCCCTGCCGCGCGGCACCACCGGGAAGCTGAACGCGATCACGTAGACACCGCTGGACAGCATGTGGTCGGCGATCTGCCCCGCCAGCCGGGCGCCGTCGTCGCCGGGGAACATCACCGGCACGATCGGGTGGCTGCCCGGCAGCAGCTCGAAGGAGTTGTCCTCCATCAGCTCGCGGAACAGCACCGCGTTGGCGGCCAGCCGTTCCCGCGCCTCGCCCGAGCCGGCCACCAGTTCCAGCGCCTTCAGTGAACCGGCCACGACCGCAGGCGCCACCGAGTTGCTGAACAGGTAGGGCCGGGAGCGCTGCCGCAGCAGCTGCACGATCTCGGCATGGGCCGCGATGTACCCGCCGGACGCCCCGCCGAGCGCCTTTCCGAGGGTGCCGGACACGATGTCCACCCGGTCGGCAACGCCGAACAGTTCGGGCGTCCCGCGGCCGTCCGCGCCGACGAAGCCGACGGCGTGGGAGTCGTCGACGAAGACCAGCGCACCGTGGGCGTCCGCCAGCTCGCAGATGCCGGGCAGCGGGGCGTAGGAGCCGTCCATGGAGAACACGCCGTCGGTGACGATCACCGTCCTCCGCGCGCCGGACGCCGCCTTCAACTGGGCCTCCAGGTCGCCCAGGTCGGCGTTGCGGTAGCGGTACCGAGCGGCCTTGCTCAGCCGGATGCCGTCGATGATCGAGGCATGGTTCAGCTCGTCGGAGATGATCGCGTCCCCGGGGCCGAACAGGGTCTCGAAGACCCCGCCGTTGGCGTCGAAGCAGGACGAGTAGAGGATCGCCTCGTCGGTGCCCAGGAAGCCGGCCAGCGCACGCTCCAGCCGGCGGTGCTGGGTCTGGGTGCCGCAGATGAACCGCACCGACGCCATCCCGAAGCCCCACTCGTCGAGGCCGGCGTGGGCGGCGGCGACCACGTCGGGGTGATCGGCCAGGCCCAGGTAGTTGTTGGCGCAGAAGTTCAGCGCCGCCCCGTCGCCGGTGGCGATGTGCGCCGCCTGGGGGGTGCCGAGTTCCCGTTCGGTCTTGTACAGCCCGGCCTCGCGGATCTCGTCCAGGGCCGCGGTCAGTTCGTCGCGCAGCGTGTACATGGCGTGAACCTACTCGCTCCAGTCCAGGATCACCTTGCCGCAGCGTCCCGAGCGGGCGACGTCGAACGCCTGCTCCCAGTCTGCGGCGGCGAATCGGTGGGTGATCACCGAGCGGACCGACTCGATCAGCGCCGGCGAGGTCGACAGCATCGAGGTCATCAGGTACCAAGTCTCGAACATCTCGCGGCCGTAGATGCCCTTGATGGTGAGCATGTGGGTGATCACCTTGCCCCAGTCGATCGGGTAGGGACTCTTCGGCAGGCCGAGCATCGCCACCTTCCCGCCGTGGTTCATGTTGTCGATCAGCTCGGCCACCGCCTGCGGCGAGCCGGACACCTCCAGCGCCACGTCGAACCCCTCGCGCATGCCGAGCTCGCGCTGGGCGTCCGCGATCCGGGTGCGGCCCACGTTCACCACCAGGTCGGCGCCGGCCCGGCGGGC
>CALMIQ010000213.1 GCA_937863965.1 uncultured Micropruina sp. | reverse complement strand
GCCGCCGGCCCGGCGCCCCGGGTCTGGGCGTCCGCGTCCGCCGTGGACGCCCACCGGCAGGCCACCTTCCGGCTCACCTGTATCGCCGGGATCACCGGACGCCCCGCCGTCAGCGCCCCGCTCCTGCAACTGCCCGGTGGCCCGCTCGGCGTCTGCCTGGTCGGCCCGCGCCACAGCGACCGCACCCTGATCACCCTCGCCGCCGACCTCGTCCGCTGAAAGGCCCTCGGTGGTGATCGGGGGGTAGGCGACCGGCTCAGACATGGGTGGTCGGTGCGCCCGAACTGGGTAGTTCTCACCGATCACGCGACGGCGCGCCGTCCGTAGCGTCATGGGAGTCCACTCACTACGAAGGAGACTCTCATGTTTCGACTGGACGGCCGGGGCAGACTTCCGGCACTCATCCTCAGCGGCGGACTCGCCGCCACCCTCGGCCTGACCGCGGCACCGCCCGCACAGGCCGCCACACCCCTGGGCACCGTGACCTTCGCGGCCGCCCGCGGCGCCCTCGCCGTGACCGGCACGCCGTCGGCCGACACGATCGCCTTCACCCGCAGCAGCAGCGACGGCATCGACCTGCTGGGCGTCGACCTGGACGGCGACGGCAAGCCGGAGACCCTGGTCCCGCTGGCGCTGGTGAAGTCCGTCGCCGTCGACGGGCGGGGCGGGAACGACCGGCTCAGCACGGTCGAGGTCCCGGCCACGATCAGGACCCGCGTCGCGGGCGGCGCGGGCAACGACACCATGCTCGGCGGACCCGGCGCGGAGCGGTTCGACGGCGGCTCCGGCGATGACTCGGTCTTCGGCGGACGCGGCGACGACATCGCCCTCCTGGGGTCGGGCAACGACCGGTTCGGCTGGGCCCCCGGCGACGGCAACGACACCGTCGAGGGCCAGGCGGGACGCGACACCCAGCTGTTCCTCGGGGCCGGCGCCGACGAGAACGTGACCATCAGCAACGTGCGGGGCCGCGTCCGGTTCTTCCGCGACGTCGGGAACATCACCATGAACCTGAACGACGTCGAGGTCCTGGACACCGACCTGGTCGGCGGCAACGACACCATGAACGTCCGCGACCTGTCCGGCACCGACGTCAAGCTGGTGATCAATCGGCTCGGCAACAACCGCGGCAACCAGGGCCGCACGATCGTCGACGGCACCCGCCGCGCCGACCGGGTGACCGTGGCCGCGCGGACCGGCGCCGACGGCACCACCGCCCTGGTGCGCGGTCTTCCCGCCGCGGTCGAACTGATCGGCGCGGGCGTCGAGGACGAGCTGGTGCTGCGCACCGGCACCGGCAACGACCGGATCACGTCGACCATCCCGGCCGGCGCGCTGACGTTCACCGCCGACGGCGGCGCCGGCGACGACACCATCCTGGGTGGCGACGCCGCCGAGACGCTGCGCGGCGGGTCGGGCAGCGACGTGATCGACGGCGGACGCGGCGACGACATCGCCGAGTTGGGCGACGGCCGGCTCGACCAGTTCATCTGGGATCCGGGCGACGGCAGCGACCGGGTGGACGGCGGGCCTGGCGCCGACGTGCTGATCTTCCGCGGCTCCGCGCAGGACGAGCGGTTCGAGGCCAGCCGGACCGGGCGGAACGAGTCACTGTTCACCCGCGATCTGGGCAACATCCGGATGGCGCTGCGGGCCGTCGAGGCGGTCGACCTGGCCGCGATGGGCGGCGCGGACGCGCTGAACGTCGGCGATCTGACCGGCAGCGGTCTGCGGGCCGTGGTGGCCAACCTGTCCGGGGTGCCGGGCAGCCGGGCCAGCGACGGCGCGATCGACACCGTCACCGTCGAGGGCACCGACCGGGCGGACGCCGTCCGGATCGCCGGGCGGGCCGGCGGGGCCGTCGGCAGTGGCCGGGTTCAGGTGGCCGGGCTGCCGGCCGAGATCACCCTCAGCCGGGTGGAGCCCACCGACCGGCTGATCATCAACGGCCGCGGCGGCGACGATACGTTCGACGCCCGCCGGCTGCGTGCCGGCACCGTGGAGCTGACCACCGTGCAGTGACTCCCACGGAGGTTCGGCCCGGACGCCGCCGCCCGCGGCGTCCGGGCCGAAAGGCCCTGCCTTGTGCGGACGGGGATGCGCTGCAGCCAGCGCGACCGATCAGTCGTCGATCTGGGCCGCACCCAGTCGCTGCGATGCGGCGATCCCGTCGCGCATCGCCTGCAGCTTCTCCGCGGAGTGGCCGACCCAGTCGACGAGCTCGCCCACGACGCGCAGCGGCTCGCGGCTGCGGAACGACTGTGTCGGATTGCCGGGGAACCGCTTGTCGGTGACGTTCGGGTCGTCCTCGAAGGCGCCCGTCGGCTCCACGATGTAGATGTGGCCGCGCCCCTCACCGACAGCGAGTTCGGCGCCCCACGTCGCGGCGTCGAGCGTGGCGGTGAAATAGACGTGGTTCATCTCCCGGCCCGCCTGGTAGTTGGACTCCCGGCCGGGTACCAGCAACGCACCGATCGCGAGTTCCACCTTGGTGCCGTGCAGGTACACGCCGTCCCGATAGATCTCGAAGGGCACCGGTTCACTTGCCGGACTCATCCGCCCACCCTAACCGCCACGGCGACGGGGGCCATCGCTCCGACCGTCGCGCCATCCCGTAGCCACTTGTCAGCGCCCCATGAGATCGATCGGCGAGAGGGTTCCGACAGGCTCGACCGACGGGCTGAGATCCCTGATGGGCCGCGGATGCTGGTGGCGCGATGGAGCTCCGGGCCTCAGAAGCCGAGCCGGTTCAGGTGCTTGGCGTTGCGCTGCCAGTCCTTGAGCACCTTGACCTTGAGGTCGAGGTGGAC
>CALMIQ010000212.1 GCA_937863965.1 uncultured Micropruina sp. | reverse complement strand
ACCCACCATGGCACGCGTCAAGCGTTCGGTGAATGCCCAGAAGAAGCGCCGCGAGGTTCTCGAGCAGGCGTCCGGCTACCGCGGCCAGCGGTCCCGGCTGTACCGCAAGGCCAAGGAGCAGCTGCTCCACAGCATGACCTACAACTACGCGCACCGGAAGGACCGCAAGGGCGATTTCCGCTCGCTGTGGATCCAGCGGATCAACGCCGCGGCGCGCAACGAGGGCATGACCTACAACCGGTTCATCAGCGGCCTGAAGGCCGCCGGCGTCGAGGTCGACCGCAAGATGCTCGCCGAGCTCGCGGTCAACGACGCCCCCGCCTTCGGCAAGCTGGTCGAGCTGGCCAAGGCCAACGCGGGCGCCAACGCCTGATCACCACCGGCCAGGTCCAGCGCGGTACCGCGAACGACTCGCGGTATCGCGCTGCGTCGTCCCCCCGCTGAGTCGGCCCGACCGACTGAGCCGTCCCACCGAAAGCGATCGCCGATGATCCCCGAACGTCTGGAACTACCCGAACCGTCCCAGGCGGTGCTGCGTGCCGCCCGGGCGCTGCTGCGCCGCAAGGAGCGCAAGTCGGTCGGGAAGTTCCTCGTCGAGGGCCCGCAGGCGGTGCGTGAGGCGCTCGAGCAGCCGGAGATCGTCGAGGCGGTGTTCTTCCGCTGGGGGTCGGTGCACGATCACCTCGAGCTGCTGACCGTGGCTCGCGCGGCCGGCGTGGCCCACTACGCCGTCAGCGAGCAGAACCTGGCCACCCTGTCCGACACCGTCACCCCGCAGGGGGTGGTCGCGGTGTGCCGGACGCTGGACGTCCCGCTCGCCGAGGCGGTGACGCCGGAGGTCGCCCTGGTGGTGATCTGCGCGCAGATCCGCGACCCCGGCAACGCCGGCACGGTGATCCGGTGCGCGGACGCCTTCGGTGCCGACGCCGTCATCCTGTCCTCGGATTCGGTCGAGGTGTACAACCCGAAGACCGTCCGGGCCAGCGTGGGCAGCATCTTCCACCTGCCGCTGGTGGTCGGGGTCGACCTGGCCGAGGCCATCGACGCCTGCCGGGCCGCCGGCCTGCAGGTGTTCGCCACGGACGGCGAGGCCGGCACCGAACTCACCGACCTGACCGACGCTCTGGCCGCACCGACCGCATGGGTGATGGGCAACGAGTCCTGGGGGCTCCCGGTGGAGCACCTGGAACTCGCCGACACCACCGTCGCCGTCCCGATCTACGGACGGGCCGAGAGCCTGAACCTGGCGACCGCGGCGGCCGTGTGCCTGTACGCGTCCGCGAGCGCGCAGCACACCCGGGCCGCGATCGGCTGACCCACCCGCGAACGCGGGCACTCGAAGACAACTGGAGAACCGCATGTCTGCCCCAGACCAATCCGGCCCCGAGCCGTCGGACGCCGATCCGCGCGACGCGCTGCGCCCGGAGGCGATCGAGGCGCTGGTCGCCGCGGCGCTGGACGCCATCGCCGCCGCCGACTCGATGGCCGCACTGAAGGACGCCCGGCTCGCGCATGCCGGCGACCGGTCCCCGCTGGCGTTGGCCAATCGGGCGATCGGTACCATCCCACCCGCCGAGCGCAAGCGGGCCGGGCAGTTGATCGGTGCCGCCCGCGGCCGGGTGCAGCAGGCGCTGGCCGCCCGCACCGCCGAGGTGGAGGCCGCCGAGCTGACCCGCGTCCTCGCCGAGGAGGCGGTGGACGTCACGCTGCCGGTCAGCCTGCACCCCACCGGCGCGATCCACCCGATCACCGGCCTGATCGACCTGATGAGCGACGTCTTCGTCGGCATGGGCTGGGAGATCGCCGAGGGCCCCGAGCTGGAGTCGGAGTGGCTGAACTTCGACGCGCTCAACATCGGCCCCGACCACCCCAGCCGCGGCGAGACCGACACCCTGTTCGTCGAACCGGTCAGCAACCACCTGGTGATGCGCACGCACACCTCGCCGGTGCAGATCCGTTCGCTGCTGGAGCGGGAGCTGCCGGTCTACGTGGTCTGCCCGGGCAAGGTGTACCGGGCCGACGAGTACGACGCCACCCATCTGCCGGTCTTCCACCAGATCGAGGGACTGGCCGTCGACAAGGGCATTTCCATGGCGCATCTGCGCGGCACCCTCGACCACTTCGCCCAGGCCATGTTCGGTGAGGGCATCCGCACCCGGATGCGTCCGCACTACTTCCCGTTCACCGAGCCCAGCGGCGAGGTCGACCTGCAGTGCTTCGTCTGCCGCGGCGAGTCGGTGGGCAACCCCGACCGTCCGTGCCGCACGTGTAAGTCCGAGGGCTGGATCGAGTGGGGCGGCTGCGGCGTGGTCAACCCGCGCGTGCTGCGCGCCGCCGGCGTCGACCCCGACGTCTACAGCGGTTTCGCGTTCGGCATGGGCATCGACCGCACCCTGATGTTCCGCAACAACGCCGCCGACCTGCGCGACTTCGTCGAGGGCGACGTCCGGTTCAGCCGCATGTTGAAGGGGGTCGCTCGATGAGGGCGCCGATGAGTTGGCTGCGCGACTGGGTCGCGCTGCCCGCACAGACCACCGGACGCGAGCTCGCCGAGGTGCTGATTCGCGCCGGGCTCGAGGTCGAGACGGTCGAGCAGGTCGGCGCCGGCGTCGGCCCGCTGGTGGTCGGCCGGGTGGTCGACTTCGTCGATGAGCCGCAGAAGAACGGCAAGATCATCCGCTGGTGCCATGTGGACGTCGGCCCGGCCCAGGCTCCCGAGGCGCCGCCGGTGGCGGTCGAGGGGCGTCCGGTGACCGACGGCGTCCGCGGGATCATCTGCGGCGCGCACAACTTCGCCGTTGGCGACCTGGTGGTGGTCGGTCTGCCCGGCACGGTGCTGGCCGGCGGGTTCACGCTGACCTCGCGCAAGACCTACGGGCACATCTCCGACGGCATGATCTGCGCCGAGGACGAGCTGGGGATCGGCTCGGACCACACCGGCATCATCGTGCTGCCGATGGACGCGGGGTTGGCTCCCGGCGATGACCCGTCGGCGTACCTCGGGTTGGGTGATGAGGTGCTCGACATCAACGTGTCGCCCGACATGGCCTACTGCATGTCGATCCGCGGACTCGCCCGCGAGGCCGCGCAGGCGCTCGGCGTCGCGTTCACCGACGTGGTCGACCGCGCCGTCCCGGCCCCTGTGGCCGACGGCTACCCGGTGGTGTTGGAGGACGAGGCCTGCTCGCTGTTCGTGGCGCTCACCGTGACCGGTGTGGACGAGACGGCGGCGTCCCCGCGCTGGATGCAGCAGCGGCTCACCATGGCCGGCATGCGGCCGATCTCGCTGCCGGTGGACATCACCAACTACGTGATGCTCGAGGCCGGGCAGCCGTTGCACGCCTACGACGCGTCCAAGCTCGCCGGCCCGATCCGGGTGCGCAGGGCGCGGCCGGAGGAGACGATCGTCACCCTGGACGACGTGCGTCGCACCTTGTCAGCCGACGATCTGCTGATCACCGACGACTCCGGTCCGATCGGCATCGCCGGGGTGATGGGCGGTGCGACCACCGAGTGCGATGAGTCCACCACCGACATCGTGATCGAGGCGGCCGCCTTCGACCCCTCCGCCATCTCGCGCTCGATGCGGCGGCACGGGCTGCCGTCCGAGGCGTCCAAGCGGTTCGAGCGGGGCACCGATCCGGCCGCCACCTACGCGGCGGCGCACCTGGTGGCGCGGCTGCTGGTCGAGTTCGGTGGCGGGGTGCTGGCGAATGCTGAGACGGTCGCGGGCGGCGTCCCGGCGATGCCGCGGCAGACCGTGCGGGCGGCGCTGCCGTCCGAGATCCTGGGCGTCGAGGTGCCTGCCGAGCGGGTCGTGAGCATCCTCCGCGCCAGCGGTGTGGAGGTCTCCGGCGAGGCGGACGGCGTCCTCGACCTGCTGCCGCCGACCTGGCGGCGCGACCTGCGCGACCCCTACGACTACGTGGAGGAGATCGGCCGGAAGATCGGTTTCGACGCCATCCCTTCGGTGCTGCCCACCCCGCCGGCCGGCCGGGGCCTCACCCGGGGTCAGGTCACCCGGCGGGCGATCAACCGGGCGCTGGCCGACAACGGGTTCACCGAGCTGGTGCTGTTGCCGTTCGCGTCCGCCGAGGATCTCGATCGGCTCGGCCTGCCCGCCGACGACCGGCGCCGCGCCGTCGTCCGGCTGGCGAACCCGCTGGCCGAGACCAGCCCCTACCTGCGGACGTCGCTGCTGCCCGGCCTGTTCGCCGCGGTGCAGCGCAACACCTCGCGCGGCAACGACGACCTGGCCCTGTTCGAGGCCGGCTCGGTGTTCCGGGCCGGGAGCGGTGCGGCCGCCCCGGTGCCCGGCGTCGCCGGGCGTCCGACCGATGAGGAGTTGGCGGCGATCGAGGCGGCCCTGCCCGCTCAGCCGCGGCATCTGGCAGCGGTGCTGGCCGGCGCCTGGCGTCCGGCCGGCTGGGACGGTCCGGCCGACCCGGCGTCGTGGAAGCACGCGATCGCGTTCGCCGAGATCGCGGCCGAGGCGGCCGGAGTGAGCGTGCGCCGCGAGGCCGACGACCACGCCCCCTTCCATCCCGGACGCTGCGCGAAACTCACGGTGCTGGATTCCGATGGGGCCGAGGTGTTGCTGGGGCACGCGGGGGAGTTGCACCCGTCGGTGTGTAAGGCGTTCGGCCTGCCCGCCCGGACGGCCGCCGCCGAGATCGGCCTCGACGTCCTGCTCGCCGTCTCGCCCGGTGCCGG
>CALMIQ010000211.1 GCA_937863965.1 uncultured Micropruina sp. | reverse complement strand
GGCGAGAAGGTGCCCGAGGTGACCTCGCCGACCACCTCGCCGTCGTGGACGACCTCCATGTGCGGACGCGGAATGCCGCGTCCCCGCGCGATCAGGCCGGTCAGCCGGCGCGCCGGGCCGGCCTCCCTCTCGGCCCGCAGCGCCGCGGCTCCCCAGAAGGCGTCCTTCTTCCAGCCGATCGCCCAGCCGACGCCGCACTGGGCGGCCGACAGGTCGGGACGCAGGTCCTGGCCGTGCAGCGGGTAGCCCATCTCGGTGCGCAGCGTGTCCCGGGCGCCCAGGCCGGCCGGCGCGATTCCGTACTGCTCACCCGCGGCGAGCACCGCGTCCCAGACCGCCCCGGCGGAGCCCGCCGGCACCACCAGTTCGTAGCCGCGTTCGCCGGTGTAGCCGGTGCGGCAGACGGTCAGCTCGACGCCCTCCAGGCTGCCGGTGTCGAAGCGCATGTAGTCGTGGCCGACCGGGAGCCCGATGGCGGCCAGGGTCTCGTCCGAGAGCGGCCCCTGCACCGCCAGCACGGCGTGGTCGTCGTGCTCGTTGGTGACGGTGATGCCCTCGGGGGCGGCGGCGCTCAGCAGCGCCACCACCTCGGCGGTGTTGGCCGCGTTGGGGATCAGGAAGATCTCGTCGTCGGCGAGCCAGTACCAGATCAGGTCGTCGATCACCCCGCCGGCCTCATTGCAGAGCAGGGTGTACTGGGCCTGGCCGACGCCAATCTTGGCGATGTCGTTGGTGATGCAGGCGTTCAGGAAGTCGGCGGCCCCGGGGCCGGTGATCCGGGCCTTGCCGAGGTGGCTCACGTCGAAGATGCCGACACCGGAGCGGACAGCCTTGTGCTCGGACACGATCCCGGCGTACTGCAGCGGCATCGACCAGCCGCCGAACTCGGCGAATTTGGCGCCGAGCGCCTCGTGGCGGTCGTGCAGGGGTGACTTCTTCAGCTCGGGCATGGGTCTCCTTCGAGCGGGCCTGTCGGCAGCCTAGCGGTGGACGCCGGGCGCGAGCGGCGGTGACGTCCCGCTGTCGTCGCTGGATGCGGCCGGCTCGCCCGGCAGCCGGCCACGGCCCGCGGAACCGGCAGACCTGCGACGTGGCGCCCGTGCCGCTCGGGCACGGGCGCCACATGGGTCGCCGGGGTCGGGCTCAGGGTCGCCCGCCTCTGCCGCCGCCGCCCATCATCTGGTTGGTCAGCTCGGTGACCTGCTCGCCGTTGACCGTGATGGTGCCGCCGGTGAGGGTGCCGGTCCCGTCGAAGTCGAACGGCGACTGCGCGGTGATGGTGAGGGTGCCGCCGGTGATGGCGAGATCGCCATTGCTGTCGATCGCGTCGGTGTCGCCCGCGCCCATCACGATGGTGATGTCGCCGCCGTTGATGGTGATCCCGAGGCCGGTGGTGACGATGGCCGAGGCGGCCGCGTTGATGCCGTCGTCGGATGCGTTGACGGTGATGTCGCCGCCGTCGATCACGATGACCGGCGCCTCGATGCCCTCGACGGAGGAGACGATGTCGACGGTGCCCCCGGTGATGGTCAGCCGCTGCTCGGCCTTCACGGCGTCGTCACCCGTGGTGATCGTGAGGACGCCGCCCGTGATGGCCAGTTGGCCCTTGCCGGAGTCGGTGTCGTTGCTCGACTTGATGCCGTCACCCTTGGCGTCGATGGTGATCGTGCCGCCGGTGATGGTCAGCGAGTCCTTGCCGCGGATGCCGTCGTCGGCGCTCGTCACCGTGATCGTGCCGGACTCGATCAGCAGATCGTCCTTGCCGACGATGCCGTCGGCGAACGCCGCGGTGACGTTCAGCGTGCCGGTGCCGGTGATGATCAGGTCGTCCGCGGAGTAGATGGCGCCGTCGATCTCCTCGTCGCTGCGGGTGGAGGCGTCGGAGACGGTGTTGGTGGTGCCGTCCGCCAGTTCGATCACGGCCGTCTCGGCGCTGTCGACCTGGATGGCGGCGCCGGCGGTGCTCGTGATCGTCGCGCCGTTCAGGATGATCCGGACGTACCCGTCGGTGTCGACCACCACCTGTCCGGTGGTCGATCCGCTCAGCACGTAGGTGCCGGCCTCGGTGATGCTGAGGCCCTTGTCGGTGAGCGTGACCTCGGTGGTGGGCAGGTCGGCCCAGTCGACGTCGGCGGTCGCGAGGCTGGTGTCGACGGTGGTGGTCGAGGTGGTCCCGCTCGTGGTGCTGGTCGTCGTGGTGGAGCTCGTGGTGGTGGCGGTCGCGGCGCAGCCTACGAGCAGCACCGCCGAGGTGATCAGGGAGGTCATGGTGAGGGCGAATCTTCTCAACGTGGGTTCCTTGGTTCGGGTTCGTCGGGTTGGTTGATAACCAGTGCACCGGGCACCCCTATGCGTTTCCTGTGCGATGACTGTGCCCCCGGTGCGAGCCGGAGGCGACCTGGGTCCGTCCCCACGCCCCTACGTCATCCCGGCCGCCCCACGTCATCCCGGCCGGCCCCACGTCATCCCGGCGAACGCCGGGATCTCAGCGCGTGACGAGCCAGTTCAGGCGGACCGCTCCAGGATCGCCTGCAGCTCGGCGGCGTCCAGCACGATCGGATTGCCCTTCATCGAGGACGACGCCGCCGCCTGCCGGCAGATCTGCGGGTACTGCTCGGGGGTGATCCCGAGCTGGGAGATCGTGGGCACCTCCAGCAGCCGGACGGTCTCCGCCAGCCAGTCCAGCAGGGCGTCGACCCCGGCGGCACCGGACAGCCCCGGCGTACCCGAGAGCAGGGCACCCGCCTCGGCGTAGCGAGCCAGCGCGGGGGCGTCCGGCGCCCGCTCGCGCAGGGCCTCGATCGTCCCCCGGCAGCTCTCCACCAGCAGCACGGCACAGGTCAGCCCGTGCGGGGCGCCGGTCAGCCCGCCGATCACGCCGGCCAGGCCGTGCACGGCACCCAGCTTGGCGTTCGCCAGCGCGAGCCCGCCCAGCAGCGAACACAGCGCCATGTCGGTGCGGGCGTCCAGATCGTCGCCGTCGCGGTAGGCGCGGCGCAGGCTGCGTCCGGCCCGGCGCAGCCCCTCGGCGCAGAACCCGTCGGTGATCGGGTTCGCGAACGGCGACACGTACGGCTCCAGGCACTGGGTGAGCGCGTCCAGGCCGGACGAGGCGGTCACCGCCGGCGGGCAGCCGAGGGTGAGTTCGGGATCGACCAGGGCGACCCGGGCCAGCATCGACGGGTGCCGCATGCTCACCTTCACCCCGTGCTCGGGGGAGGTGACGACGCCGTTCATGGTCACCTCCGAGCCGGTGCCGGCCGTGGTCGGCACCGCCAGGAACGGCAGCGGTTTCGCTCCGAGCGGCTGCGCGCGGCCGATCACCTCCAGGTAGTCGAGGAGGTCACCGTCGTTGGGCACCAGCGCAGCGATCAGCTTCGCGGCGTCCAGCACCGCCCCGCCGCCGAGGCCGACCACCACGTCCGCCCCGTGCTCGCGGGCGGCGGCGACCGCGGCCCGGATGTCGTCCAGCGTCGGTTCGCCGGCCACCGGCCAGGTGCGGGCGCCGTCCAGGCGGTCGAGCAGGGCCTCGAAGCGGGCCGGGGTGGCGCCGGTGCAGACGAACGGACGGGTGCCGAAGCCGGCGACCAGGCCGGGCAGCTGTGCGGAGCAGCCCGCGCCGAAGACGATCCGGGCGGCGGTGGCGAAGGCGAAGCTGGTCACCCGCCCAGGATCGCATGAGCGACCGCCGTGCCGCAGGGCAGGCGGATAAGGTGACGGGTGATTCCCGCTCGTCGTCACGGATAGGACAGCCAGTGACCGCCTTCAGCCTTCCCGCCCTCACCCTGGCCACCTCGTGTCCCAGGGACGCCGACGTCGTCGTCTTCGGGGTGGCCGAGAGTTCCGGGACGCCGGTGCTGGTCGGCGTGCCCGACGAGCTCGACCAGCGCACCGCCAAGCAGTTCGGGCAGCCGCTGCTGGCCGTGGCCCGCGGGCTGGGTGCGGACGCCAAGCCGGGCAGCACGACCGTGCTGCCCGGAGCGGACGGCTCCCGGCTGATCGCCGTCGGACTGGGCGAGGCGGACGTGACCCCCGAGCAGGTCCGGCGCGCCGCCGGCAACGGCGTCCGGGCGGCGGCGGGGCTGAATGCCGAGCGGCCGCTGCGGGTCGCGATCTGCCTCGACGCCGTCGAGCCCGAGGTGGTCAAGGGTGCGGCGGAGGGTGCGCTGCTCGGCGCGTACTCGTTCGTGAAGGTGAGCGGCAGGGAACCCAAGGAGGCCATCGCGTCGGTGACCGTGGTGAGCAGCTCCGGAAAGCCGGAGGCGCGCCGCGCGATCGAGACCGCCAGGACGGTGGCGGCCGCGGTCTGCCTGGCCCGCGACTGGGTGAACACCCCCGCCAACGTGCTGTACCCGGAGACGTTCGCGGACGCCGCCCGCGCCGCGGTCAAGGGCACCAAGATCGAGGTCGAGGTGCTGGACGAGAAGGCGCTGGAACGCGGCGGCTACGGCGGCCTGCTGGCGGTCGGCGGCGGTTCGTCGCGCGGCCCGCGGCTGGTCCGGTTCGACTACGCACCGCGCGGCGCGAAGGCGCACCTGGCCCTGGTGGGCAAGGGCATCACCTTCGACACCGGCGGACTCAATCTGAAGACCTCCGACGGCATGTACACGATGAAGTCCGACATGGCCGGCGCCGCCGCCGTGCTGGCCGCCACCCGGGCCATCGCCCAGTTGGGGCTGAAGGTGCGGGTGACCAGCTACGCCGCGATGGCCGAGAACATGCCGTCCGGCACCGCCTACCGGCCCTCCGACGTGCTGACCATGTACGGCGGCACGACCGTCGAGAACGTCAACTCCGACGCCGAGGGCAGGCTGGTGATGGCCGACGCCCTGGTCCGGGCCGGCGAGGACTCCCCCGCCCTGATCATCGACGTGGCCACCCTCACCGGCGCCTGCGTGGTCGCGCTCGGCGAACGGGTCGCGGGCCTGATGGCCAGCGACGATGCCGCCGCCGACCACGTCCTGGACGCCGCGGAGTCGGCCGGTGAGGCGTTCTGGCAGCTGCCGATCCCCGACGGCACCCGCAAGAAGCTGGAGTCGAAGGTGGCCGATCTGCGCTCCGGCGGCAACCGCTGGGGCGGCGCGCTGACGGCGGCGTCCTTCCTGCAGTCGTTCGTGCCGGACGACGTGCCGTGGGCGCATCTGGACATCGCCGGGCCGGCGTTCAACGAGGAGGGCCCCTACGACTACGTGCCCGCCGGCGGCACCGGCGTCGCGGTGCGCACCCTGGTGGCGCTGGCCCAGTCCCTGCAAAGCTGAACCCGTGCGCACCGATGTGGTGATCGTCGGCGCCGGGGCCGCCGGCCTGCTGGCCGCCGTCGCCGCCCGCCGCCTGGGTCACGACGTGCTGCTCGTCGAG
>CALMIQ010000210.1 GCA_937863965.1 uncultured Micropruina sp. | reverse complement strand
TGGCGGCGACCGGCATGAAGGTGCCGATGATCACCACCAACCTGTTCAGCCACCCGGTCTTCAAGGACGGCGGCTTCACCTCCAACGACCGCGCGGTGCGCCGGTTCGCGATGCGCAAGGTGCTGCGCAACCTCGACCTGGCGGCCGAGCTGGGCGCGAACACCTTCGTCATGTGGGGCGGGCGCGAGGGGGCCGAGTACGACGCAGCCAAGGACATCCGCGCCGCCCTGGAGCGTTACCGCGAGGCCGTCAACGTGCTGGCCGGCTACGTGCTGGACAAGGGCTACGACATCAAGTTCGCGATCGAGCCGAAGCCGAACGAACCCCGTGGCGACATCCTGCTGCCGACCGTCGGCCACGCGATCGCCTTCATCCACACCCTGGAGCATCCCGAGATGGTCGGCCTCAACCCCGAGGTGGGCCACGAGCAGATGGCCGGGCTGAACTTCGCCGCCGGCATCGCGCAGGCGCTGTACAACGGCAAGCTCTTCCACATCGATCTCAACGGCCAGCGCGGCATCAAGTACGACCAGGATCTGGTCTTCGGCCACGGTGACCTGCACAACGCGTTCGCGCTGGTCGACCTGCTGGAGAACGGCGGCCCGAACGGCGGCCCGACCTACGAAGGCCCGCGTCACTTCGACTACAAGCCCTCGCGCACCGAGGACGAGGACGGCGTCTGGGTGTCGGCTGCGGCCAACATGAAGATGTACCTGCTGCTGAAGGAGCGGGCGGCTGCCTTCCGCGCCGATCCCGAGGTGCAGGAAGCCCGGGCTGCCGCCCGGGTGGACGAGCTGACCGTATCGACTCTGGCCGATGGAGAAGGTTACGCAGGATTGCTGGCCGATCTGTCCGCCTTCGAGGAGTTCGACGCCGACGCCTACTTCAACGGCAAGGGCTTCGGCTTCGTCAAGCTGCAGCAGTTGGCCACCGAGCACCTGATGGGCGCTCGGTAATCGTCTGAAGGGAGTGGGGATGGCCCGGGTGATCGGGGTCGATTCGTCGACCCAGAGCTGCAAGGTAGTGGTACGGGACGCGGAGACCGGCGCCCTGCTGGCGACCGGCCGGGCCTCCCATCCCGACGGCACGTCGGTCGATCCGGCCCACTGGTGGACGGCGCTGCAGGCAGCGCTGGCCGACGCCGGTGGGCTGGACCGCGTAGAGGCGGTGTCGATCGGGGGCCAGCAGCACGGCATGGTCGTGCTGGACGCCCAGGGGCGGGTGATCCGCGACGCCCTTCTGTGGAACGACACCCGCTCGGCCCAGGCCGCCCGCGACCTGATCGCCGAGGTTGGCCGGGAGCAGATCGTGGCTCGGACCGGTTCGCTGCCGGTGGCCTCGTTCACCGCTACCAAGTTGCGCTGGTTGCGGGATGCGGAGCCGGAGAATGCCGCCCGGGTGGCCGCGGTGGCGCTGCCGCACGACTGGCTGACCTGGCGGTTGCGCGGCTACGGCCCGGCCGGCGAATCCGAACTGGGGCCGGATCTCTCCGAGCTGGTCACCGACCGTTCGGACGCCTCCGGGACGAGCTACTGGACGCCGTCCGCCAACGACTACGACCGCGACCTGCTCGCCCTGGCGCTGGGCCACGACGTGATCGTGCCACGGGTGCTCGGGCCGTCCGAGGCGGTGCCCGGCCCCGGCTTCCTGGTGGGTCCCGGGGCGGGGGACAACGCTGCCTCCGGGCTGGGGCTGGACGCCCGTCCGGGCGACGTGGTGGTATCGATCGGCACCTCCGGAACGGTCTTCGCCGCCACCGATGCCCCGGTCGCTGATCCGACCGGGATCGTGGCCGGCTTCGCCGATGCCACCGGCGGCTTCCTGCCGCTGGTCTGCACGCTCAACGCGGCCCGGGTGCTCGG
>CALMIQ010000209.1 GCA_937863965.1 uncultured Micropruina sp. | reverse complement strand
CGCCGTTGTTGTTGGTGTTGGACGCCGCCGGCGACACCTTGTGCTCGTTGATCAGATCGACGATGTACTGGAAGGCCTCGGCCGACTCGGCCGACGAGAACACGAACTTGCCGCTCGGGTCCTGGAACTGGCCGCCGTTGGAGCCGATGTAGTTGTAGTAGATGCCCTGCAGATCCTGGGCGGCCGAGTACCCCCACTGCTTGGGCTTGGCGCCGTTGAAGCCGCTCTCGTCGCCGCGCTTGCCGGCGGTGTCGATCGTCAGCTTCTTCAGGATCGGCAGCAGCGTGTCGCCGCTGCCGCCGCCGGGCGCCCAGGTCAGCCCGGTGAGCTGCTCGGGGGTGACGCCCGCGTCGGCGAGCAGCTTGGTGTTGTAGTAGACCGCGATGCCGCCGTCGGTGAGCTGTGGGACGCCCCACAGCTTGCCGTCACGGGTGTACTGCTCGACCGCGGCCGGCACCCAGTCGGCCTTCTGCGACGCGAAGTCGGCTCCGATCTCCAGCAGGCTGCCCGAGGTCACGTACGGCTGCAGGTAGGAGCCGTTCATCATGAAGATGTCGTCGGCGTTGCCGCCGCTGACATCGTTGCGGAGCTTGGTGAAGTAGTCGGCCCAGGGCACCAGGACGGTCTTCACGGTGATGTTCGGGTTCTGCTTGGTGAACTCGGCGAAGGAGGCGTCGTACGCCTTCTGAACCTGTTCATCCCACAGCCGGACGGTCACCGTGACCGCCTCACCGCTCGCGGCGGCGCTGGGCTGATTCTGTTGCTGGGCGGGCGAACAGCCGGCGGCGCCGAGCACCATCGCGGCCGCCACCGCGGTAACGAACGTCCGACGACCCAGCGGGTGTGCCGATCTCACAGATTTCCTCCTTGAACCTCGTGTGTGTCCATCACATCACCTGCCGCCGACATCATCACTTGAAGCCGGTCAGCGAGATCGAGTTCACGATGGTGCGCTGGAAGACCGCGAAGATCACCAGCAGCGGCGCCATCGCCACGGTGGTGGCCGCCATCACCAGCGTCCAGTTGGCGTTGTACTGGCTCTGCAGATTCGCCGTGGCCACGGTGATCACCTGCCAGTCGCGTCCGGTGGTGATGATCAGCGGCCACATGAAGTTGTTCCAGTGGCTGACCACGGTGATGATCGCCAGGGTCGCGATGATCCCGCGCGACATCGGCGCCACGATCTGCCACAGGATGCGCCAGTCGCCGGCGCCGTCGATCCGGGCCGCGGCGATCAGATCGTCGGGAATGCTGCGGAAGTGCTCGCGCAACAGGAACACCGCATAGGGCGAGCCGAACATGAACGGCAGCACCAGGGCCCAGAACGAGTTGCGCAGGCCGGTCTGCGCCATCATCACGTAGAGCGGAATGACGATCACCACCTGCGGAATCATCAGCGTCGCCAAATAGACCCAGAACAGGACGTCGCGGCCGGCGAATCGCAGTTTCGCGAACGCGTAGGCGGCCATGATCGAGAAGGCCAGTTGGCCGACCAGGATCACCAGCACCATCTGCGCGGTCACCGCGATCGGTGAGATGAAGCCGTAGTCGCCGCTGAACAGAGTGCCGAAGTTCTCCAGGGTGACCGGGTTCGGCGGGTTCAGCGCCGGCTCCGAGGCGAACTGCAGGGGCGACTTGAACGCGGTCATGAAGCTGAGCGCGAACGGCCCCAGGGTGAGCAGCGCCGCGGCCACCAGCACCAGGTAGGTGGCCGCGTCGGCCGTCCGGGCCCGCCTGCGGACCGCGCGGGCGTCCGGGATGCGACGCCCGGGATCGGACGCCGGGACGGCCGCGCTCGGCGTCCGGGCGTCCGCGCGCTGCTCAGCTGAGGTCATAGGTGATCCTCTCGGCGAAGTAGCGCTGCTGCACGAGGGTGACCACCACCAGGATGACGAACAGCACCAGCGCCATCACCGACGCACGACCCAGGTTGAACGCGCCCTGGAACGCCTCCAGGTAGATCCGGCTGGCGATCACGTCGGTGGTGCCCTCGGGGCCGCCGTTGGGCGTCAGCGCGTAGATCTGGTCGAAGGCCTGGAACGCCGAGATCACGCCGGTGACCAGGACGAAGAACAGCGTCGGACCGAGCAGCGGCAGCTTGATCTGCCAGAAGGTCTGCCAGCCGTCGGCGCCGTCCAGCTGTGCCGCCTCGATGACCTGGTCGGGGATCGCCGCCAGCCCCGCCATGAAGAACAGCGTGGTGTAGCCGACCTGCGACCAGATCGTCACCCCGGCCACCGCCGGCATCGCCAGCGCCGGGTCGGACAGCCACTCGACCCCGATGCCGAGCAGGTTGTTCAGCGCGCCGTCGTAGGGGGCCAGGATCCACTTCCACACCACGCCGAGAGCCAGCGGTGCACAGATCCACGGGATGACGTAGATCACCCGGAACAGCCCCGATCCGGGAAGCCCCCGGGAGAGCAGCACGGCCAGGAACAGGCCGAGCCCGGTCTGCAGCGGGATCACCGACAGCACGAAGATGACCGTGCGCAGCATCGAGTTGCCGAAGGTCGGGTCGGTCAGCACGTCGGCGTAGTTGGCCAGCCCCACGAACCGCATCGGGCTCAGCAGATCCCACCGGTTCAGCGACAGCCAGATCACCACCAGGATCGGGAACAGCAGGAACGCCGCCAGCCCGAACAGGCTGGGTGCCAGCAGCGCGCCGGCGAGCCGGCCGTGGCGCAGGCGCCCCGCCGGACGCGACGCGCGATGGGTGGGCACGTTCCGGAGCCTAGTTGTCCGTGGCGCCGCAGACCAGACCTGGTTGAGATTTGAAATAGCGGCCCGGACAAGGATGTTTGATCCCTCAGCAAGGTTGGACGAAGGGCCTGTGGCGATCCCGGGTGACGCCCGGGATGACGGGAATCGACCGACCTCACCGCTGAGAGCCGTGGACGTCATCCCGGCGAAGGCCGGGATCGCAACACCCGACCGACCGCTCCGCCGAGATCCCGGGTCGAGCCCCAGCGTGACGAATGGCCGCGAAGGCCCGCTCAGGCGACCCCGATATGCTTCGCCGGGTGAAGCTACGCACCGGCCTCTTGCTGGCACCCGTG
>CALMIQ010000208.1 GCA_937863965.1 uncultured Micropruina sp. | reverse complement strand
GGCAGGTAACCTAAATCGCTGTTGCGCTGTGGTCTGCCCACGCAGATCCCGCACTGCCGACAGAACAGCTACCAATGGAAGTGGTCCACGCGCGTGTCTACGTACAGCCCCAAGTTGGGTGAGGTCACCCGGAACTGGCATGTGATCGATGCCTCCGACGTCGTTCTCGGACGGCTGGCCGTCACCGCCGCGACGCTCCTGCGCGGCAAGCACAAGGCGCAGTTCGCGCCGCACGTGGACACCGGCGACTTCGTGGTCGTGGTGAACGCCTCCAAGATCGCCCTGACCGGCAACAAGCGGACCACCAAGCTGGCCCACCGGCACTCCGGACGCCCGGGCGGCCTGAAGTCGGTGCCCTACGGCGAGCTGCTGGCCAACGACCCGCGGCAGGCCGTGGAGCGTGCCGTCTGGGGCATGCTGCCGAAGAACAAGCTGAGCCGCCAGCTGATCCGCAAGCTCAAGGTGTACGCCGGCCCGGAGCATCCGCACACCGCGCAGCAGCCGCAGCCCTACCAGATCACCCAGATCGCTCAGTGAGAGCCGAAGGAAGCACCGTGACCGAGACCGTCGAGACCACCGAGGAGCTCACCCCCTTCACCGAGGGTGAGCGCGAGATCGCCTACCGCGCCGAGGCCGTACCGACCTCGGCCGCGCCGGGCGAGCGTCCGGCCGTGATCAGCGCCGCCGACGCCACCGGTCGCCGCAAGGAGGCCATCGCCCGCGTCCGGCTCACCCCGGGCAGCGGCCAGTGGAAGATCAACGGCCGCTCGCTGGAGGACTACTTCCCGAACAAGCTGCACCAGCAGACCGTCAACGAGCCCTTCGAGACCGCCGCGGTCGCCGGCTCCTACGACGTGGTCGCCAAGATCGTCGGCGGCGGCGTCACCGGCCAGGCCGGCGCGCTGCGCCTCGGCATCGCCCGCGCGCTGAACGCCGTGGACGCCGAGGCGTCCCGCCCGGCGCTGAAGAAGGCCGGCCTGCTGACCCGCGACGCCCGCGTCAAGGAGCGCAAGAAGGCCGGTCTCAAGAAGGCCCGCAAGGCGCCCCAGTACAGCAAGCGCTGATCTGCGCATGGCACGGCTGTTCGGCACCGACGGTGTCCGTGGACGAGCCAACGCCGACCTGACCGCCGAACTGGCCCTCGATCTCGCCGTCGCCGCCGCCCACGTGCTGGGCGAGGCCGGTGTCTTCGAGGGCCGTCGGCCGTTCGCGGTGGTCGGCCGCGACACCCGGGCCTCGGGCGAGTTCCTGGAGGCCGCCGTGGTGGCCGGCCTGGCCTCGGCGGGCGTGGACGTCATCCGGCTCGGCGTGGTGCCCACCCCCGGCGTGGCCTATCTGACCGGCGCGCTGGACGCCGACCTCGGCGTGATGCTGTCGGCCAGCCACAACCCGATGCCTGACAACGGCATCAAATTCTTCTCCCGCGGCGGCGTCAAGCTCGACGACGACGTCGAGGACGCCATCGAGCAGCGCCTCGGCGAATCCTGGAGCCGGCCCACCGGGGCCGACGTCGGACGCGTCCGCGACGATCTCGGCGCCGTCGAGGGCTACGTCGCCCACCTGGTGGCCAGCCTCGGCTCGGAGGCCTCGCTGGCCCCGCTGAAGGTGGTGATCGACACCGCCAACGGCGCCGCCTCGCTGACCGCCCTGGCCGCCTTCGACGCCCAGGGCGCCCGGGTGATTCCGTTGCATGCGGCACCGGACGGCCTGAACATCAACGAGAACTGCGGCTCGACCCATCTGGGCTCGCTGCAGGCGGCGGTGGTCGCGCACGGGGCAGACCTCGGCATCGGGCTGGACGGCGACGCCGACCGGTGCCTCGCGGTGGACGCCGCCGGCGAGATCATCGACGGCGACCAGATCCTGGCGATCCTGGCGCTGGCGATGAAGGAGGACCACGCGCTGCACAGTGACACCGTGGTGGCCACCGTGATGAGCAACCTGGGCTTCATCAAGGCGATGAAGGCGAACGGCGTCCGGGTCGATCAGGCCAAGGTGGGCGACCGCTACGTGCTCGAATCGATGAACGCCAACGGTTTCACCCTCGGCGGCGAGCAGTCCGGGCACGTGATCATGAGCGAGTTCGCGACCACCGGCGACGGCGTCCTGACCGCCCTCCATCTGGCCGCCCGGATGGTCCGCACCGGCAAGTCGCTGGCCGAACTGGCGTCCGTGATGACCCGGCTGCCGCAGGTGATGATCAATGTGCCGAACGTGAACAAGGTGCGCGCCGGCCTCGACCCGGTGCTGCAGTCGGCGGTCACCGCCGCGGCCCGTGAGCTGGGCGACAGCGGACGCGTGCTGCTGCGTCCGTCCGGCACCGAACCGCTGGTCCGGGTGATGGTCGAGGCCGCCAGCGAGGACAAGGCCCTCGAGATCGCCGAACGACTCGTCGGCGTGGTCCGGGACCG
>CALMIQ010000207.1 GCA_937863965.1 uncultured Micropruina sp. | reverse complement strand
CGCCGGCCCGAACGGTCGGTCCCGGTAGCCGCCGGTCAGTCCAGGTAGTCCCGGAGGACCTGCGAGCGCGACGGGTGCCGCAGTTTGCTCATCGTCTTCGACTCGATCTGCCGGATCCGCTCCCGGGTGACGCCGTAGACCTTGCCGATCTCGTCGAGCGTCTTCGGCTGGCCGTCGGTCAGCCCGAAACGCATCGACACCACGCCGGCCTCGCGCTCGCTCAAGGTGTCGAGCACGTCGTGCAGCTGCTCCTGCAGCAGGGTGAAGTTGACCGCCTCGGCCGGGACGACCGCCTCGGAGTCCTCGATCAGGTCGCCGAACTCGGAGTCGCCGTCCTCACCCAGCGGGGTGTGCAGCGAGATCGGCTCGCGGCCGTACTTCTGCACCTCGACGACCTTCTCGGGGGTCATGTCGAGTTCCTTGGCCAGCTCCTCCGGCGTGGGCTCGCGGCCGAGATCCTGCAGCATCTGGCGCTGCACCCGGGCCAGCTTGTTGATCACCTCGACCATGTGCACCGGGATGCGGATGGTGCGGGCCTGGTCGGCCATGGCCCGGGTGATCGCCTGCTTGATCCACCAGGTCGCGTAGGTGGAGAACTTGTAGCCCTTGGTGTAGTCGAACTTCTCGACGGCCCGGATCAGGCCCAGGTTGCCCTCCTGGATCAGGTCGAGGAAGAGCATGCCGCGGCCCGTGTAGCGCTTGGCCAGCGACACGACCAGCCGCAGGTTGGCTTCCAGCAGGTGGTTCTTGGCGCGCCGGCCGTCGGCCGAGATCCACTCGTAGTCGTCGATGTCGGCGGCCGCGATCGCGCGGCCGCTGGTCAGCGACTCCTCGGCGAACAGCCCGGCCTCGATCCGCTTGGCCAGGGTGACTTCCTGCTCGGCGTTCAGCAGGGCGACCTTGCCGATCTGCTTGAGATAGTCCTTGACCGGGTCGGCGGTGGCGCCGGCGACCAGCACCTGCTGCTCGGGCTCGTCGGCGTCGTCGGCGTCCGAGACGATGAAGCCCTCGTCCTCGGTGAGTTCCTTCTCGACGACGGCCTCCTTGGCCTCCTCGAAGGTCGAGTCGTCGACGTCATCGAGCGAGCGACGCTTGCCACCGACGGTCAGCACGACATCGTCCCCCTCCCGAGCGAATTTGACGTCGACGGCCTCCGCCACCAGCACGTCCTCGACCGTGGGCTCCTCGCCCGCGGCAACCTCGTCATCGAGGTCGGGGGTCGCGGCCACGACCTTGGTTTTCGCGACGGCGGCCTTCGGCTTCCGCGTGCGGCCGGTCGCCGCCGGCTCCTTCGCGGTGGTCGCCGCCCGACGTCGGCGAGGGGCCGCCGCCTCGGCTGGTACGGTTTCGGACCTGACTGCGGCAATGGAGCGTGGTGACACAAGTAGCCTCTCGGATTCTTGGTTTTGGGCACACGACAACCGGGGGTTGTCAATGGCCAGCGCCTGAGCCATTCTGGCACGCGACCCGAAACATTCCAAACGGGCTTGTCCCCCTAGGATTGGCGGCATGTCGCAGCCGCCGCGCCCACCGGAGCGCCCGATCGTCCGCAGCCACCATGGGGACGACGTCCTCGACGACTTCGCGTGGATGAGCGACAAGCGGTCCGAGGAGTTCCTGAGCCATCTGGCGGCGGAGAACGCCTACACCGTCGAGCGCACCGCGCACCTGGCGTCCCTACGTGAGGAGCTGTACGGCGACATCCTCGCCCGCACCCGGCAGACCGACCTGAGCGTGCCCGACTTCGTTCGGCACGGCGACGGCTCGACCTGGTGGTACTACAGCCGCTCGGTCGAAGGACTCGACTACCCGATCCACTGCCGGCTGCCGGCGACGGACGCCGACGACATCCCCGACGTCACCGAGGCACCCCTCGACGAGCAGGTCATCCTGGACGAGAACCTGCTGGCCCAGGGGCAGAGCTTCTTCGCCCTCGGCATGTGCGACGTCTCCCCGGACGGGACCCGGTTGGCCTGGAGCGAGGACCTCGCGGGCGACGAGCGCTACCGGCTGCGGGTGATCGAGCTGGCCACGCGGGCCGAACTCCCGGCACCGGCCGTCGCGGTGGCCGGCGGCGGCTGCTGGTGCGGCGACGACCGGCTGGTCTACCTGACGGTGGACGAGGCCTGGCGTCCCGACCGGGTCTGGCTGCACGCCCTCGGCGACGGCGGCGACGACGTCCTGTTGCTGCACGAGCCGGACGAACGGTTCTGGCTGGCCGTCGACGAATCCCGCGACCGGGCCCGGGTCATCCTGGCGGCCGAGAGCAAGCAGTCCGGCGAGTACCGGCTGCTGGAGGTCGCCGATGCCCTCGCGCCGACGCGGCCGGTGGCGCCCCGGCGCGACGGGCTGGAGTACAGCGTCGAGGTGGGCACCGACGCCCTCTACATCGTGCACAACGCCGACGCGACCGAGTTCCAGCTCGCCCGGGCGCCGTTCACGGCGTCCGGCACCGGCGACTGGGTGCCGCTGGTGCCGCAGCGGCCCGGCGTCCGGATGCTCGGGGTGCAGGCGTACGCGGGTCATCTGGTGCTGACCTCGCGCCGCGACGGACTTCCGCTGATCGAGGTGCTCACCCGGCGCCCCGACGGCGGCTGGGGCGAGCCGCTGCCGATCTCCTTCGACGAGCCGTTGTTCAGCGCGGGCGCCCAGTCGGCGGACGACCCCGCAACGGATCGGATCCGGCTGGTGCACGAGTCGCTGGTCAGCCCGCGCCGGCTCGACGAATACCGGCTGGACACCGGCGAGCGGCGCACGTTGAAGCAGACCACCGTGCTCGATCATCCCGTGCACGGCCGCTACGATCCGAGCCGGTACGTGCAGCGCCGCGAGTGGGCGGTCGCACCGGACGGCACCCGGGTGCCGCTGTCGATCGTCCACCGCGCGGACGTGGTGCCCGACGGTAGCGCGCCGGCCCTGCTGTACGGCTACGGCGCCTACGAGCACGCGCTCAACCCGTGGTTCTCGATCCCCCGGCTCAGCCTGCTCGACCGCGGCTTCGTCTGGGCCATCGCACACGTCCGCGGCGGCGGCGAGCTGGGCCGCTCCTGGTACGAGCAGGGCCGGTTGCTGGCCAAACCCAACACCTTCGCGGACTTCGTCGCGGCCGCCCGGCATCTGGCCGCAACCGGCTGGACCAGCCCCGACCGCCTGGTTGCCCAGGGCGGTTCGGCGGGCGGACTGACCGTCGGCGCCGCCGTCAACCTGGCCCCGGACGCCTTCCGCGCCGTGCACGCCGACGTCCCGTTCGTCGACGCGCTGACCACCATCCTCAATCCCGAGCTGCCGCTGACCGTCACCGAGTGGGAGGAGTGGGGCGACCCGCTGCACGACCCGGAGGTGTACCGGTGCATGAAGGGCTACACGCCCTACGAGAACATCCGCCCCGTCCGCTACCCGTCGGTGCTGGCCACCACCAGCCTGAACGACACCCGTGTCGAGGTCACCGAGCCGGCCAAGTGGGTCGCCCAGCTGCGCCGCACGGTCACCGCCGACGAGGCGCGTCCGATCCTGCTGCGCACCGAGCTGGTGGCCGGCCACGGCGGCGTGTCGGGCCGCTACCAGGCCTGGCGCGACCTGGCCTTCGAACTGGCCTGGATCATCGACCAGGTGGCTCCCGAGACGGCCGGCTGACGATCCCTCCGGATCCGGTTGGGTGGGTGGCATGGTGGGTACGTACACAGCTACAGCTGGAAGCCCGAGTCCCGGCGAGCCTCGCTAGCCCCTTCGGTCGGCGTCCGCGTACGACTGTGGTCTTTGTTTGTCCGCCCGTGCTGCGCTCAGGGTTCATTCGGGGGCGTGGTGTGAAACAACGGCGTCCCCGCTGCGTTGTACTGATCACGGAGCGAAAGGACACACATGATCTCGACTGCGCGCCGGATCCGGAGCACCGATGGAATCGATGGCAAGGACGCCGTTGGCCTGTACCTGGACGGGATTGCCAAGACGCCCCTGCTGACCGCCGAGGAGGAAGTCATCCTCGCCAAGCGGATCGAGGCCGGGCTGTTCGCCAGGGCGCTGCTGAACGACACGGTGGGCACGGAGCACTCCGGCTCGCACGGTGCCACCACCGACGAACTCGAACGAGTCGCCGCCGAGGGCGAACAGGCGCTGCAGCGGTTCATCACCGCCAACCTGCGCCTGGTGGTCTCGGTCGCCCGCAAGTACGGCCGGGCCCAGATGCCGCTGCTCGACCTGGTGCAGGAGGGCAACACCGGACTGATCCGCGCCGTGGAGAAGTTCGACTACAGCAAGGGCTTCAAGTTCTCCACCTACGCCACCTGGTGGGTCCGGCAGTCGATCTCCCGGGGCATCGCCCAGCAGGGACGCATCGTCCGGCTGCCGGTGCATGTCGCCGAGCAGGTCAACCAGGTCTCCGCGGTGCGCCGCACCCTGGAGCGTCGGTTCGGGCGCGAGCCGGAACTGGTGGAGATCGCCGACGAGTTGGGCCTCACCGAGGAGCAGGTGATCGACCTGCTGCGGCTGGCTCGCGACCACGTCAGCCTGGACGCCCCGGTCGAAGAGGATGGCGACACCGCGCTGGGCGACCTGCTCGCCCGCGAGATGTCCCCCGGCCCCGACGAGATGGTGCTGGACGCCGAGGATCGCGCCCGGCTGGACGGCATGCTGTCCACCCTCGACGAGCGTTCCGCCGACGTCGTCCGGCGCCGCTACGGCCTGCTGGACGGCCGTCAGGCCAAGCTGGCCGACATCGCCGCCGTCTGGGGTATCACCGCCGAACGCGTCCGGCAGATCGAGCGGCACGCGATCGCCAAGCTGCGCAGTTCGCACGACCTGGCCGCCTGAACCTCACCCACGGAGCGGTCCGCCCCATTCCCCCCGGGCGGGCCGCTTCTTCGTCCCCGCCCGGAGCGGACGGGAGGCCGGACGTCCGGCTACTGTGAGCGGGACATGACCCGAGGGAGGACACGGATGCTGCAGGCAGTTGACCACATCGATCTCCAGGTTCCGGACCTGGAGCGGGCGATCGCCTGGTTCACCGGACTGGGGCTCGAGGAGCGCCGACGCATCCCGGAGCGCCGTTCGGTCGAGATCGCCCTCCCCGGTGACGGCCAGGTGGTCTTCGAGCTTCGGGAGGATGCCTCGCTCGACCGCTTCGTGATCGACCACGTCGCCTTCCGGTCGACGACCCAACGGGTCGATGCCGAGGCCATCCACGAGGCGACCGGTGCGACGTTCAGCAGGGTCGACACCTACATCCCGGTCACCGGCAAGACGATCTCCGACTTCACCGACCCGTACGGAACCCGTTGGCAACTCTCCGACTAGCGGTGGTCACCGGTCGGAGGTCTTGTGGGACCTCCCGGTACGGTGAGTGGGTGAGCCTGGCCACCGAGGACCGCAACCGCCGGATGCTCCGGGCGCGCGATGCCATCGACCGGGGGTATGCCGAGCCGCTCGACATCGCGGCGCTGGCGCGGGTGGCGTTCGTCTCGGAGGCGCACTTCATCCGGACGTTCCGGGCGACCTTCGGCGAGACGCCTCACCGCTACCTGCAGCGACGGCGGGTCGAACGGGCGATGTTCCTGCTGCGTGAGAGTGACCGTCCGATCACCGACGTCTGCTTCGCCGTCGGGTTCAACAGCGTCGGCACGTTCGGGCGCACCTTCCAGGCGATCGTCGGCTCGTCGCCGTCGGCCTACCGGGCTCAGGGACCGGATTGGCGGAGGGTTCCGGGCTGTTTCGTGGCCCGCTGGTCGCGACCCAGCAGTTTCGGAGAAGCGGAGCGGGCCGAGGCTGTCTAGCGTGGTCGCCATGCTGTCAACCATCAACATCTCCTCGATCTTCGTCCTCGACCAGGACCGGGCGCTCGACTTCTACGTCGGCACGCTCGGCCTCGAAGTCGGCGCCGACTACGATCTCGGCTTCATGCGCTGGCTCACCGTGCGGGCGCCCGGCGAGGCGGGCCGTGAGATCCTGCTGGAGTTGCCCGGCCCACCGGCGCACGACCCGGCCACCGCCGAGCAGGTCCGCGAGCTGGTCACCAAGGGCGGCACCGGTTTCGCGGCCGGTTTCACCACCGACGATGCGCGCTCGGAGTACGCCCGGCTGAAGGAGCTGGGCGTCGAGTTCACCGACGAGCCGACCGACCGCTTCTACGGCACCGACTTCGGGCTGCGCGACCCGTTCGGGAACAACCTGCGCATCCTGCAACGCGCGGACGGCCCCGTCGGGGCGCCGGCCGCCGGTACCGACACCCCGGCCGGACCGACCAGCTGACCCCGCGTCCGCTCCACGAAGCCCTCCCTAACCATCTCTGCCCTCCCGTCGACGGGAGGGCAGAGATGGTTAGGGAGGGCCTTGTCAGGCGGGTGGGTGTTCCGGGAGCAGGCGAATCAGGCCCTGCTGGGCGCAGGACGCGGCCAGGACGCCGGACTGCGAGAAGAGGCGGCCCTGGGAGAATCCCAGCGCCCCGGACGCCGAAGGCGACACCTGGTCGTACAGCAACCATTCGTCGGCGCGGGTCGTCCGGTGGAACCACA
>CALMIQ010000206.1 GCA_937863965.1 uncultured Micropruina sp. | reverse complement strand
AAAAGGTAACGGAGGCGCCCAAAGGTTCCCTCAGCCTGGTTGGCAATCAGGTTTTGAGTGTAAGTGCACAAGGGAGCTTGACTGTGAGAGAGACATCTCGAGCAGGGACGAAAGTCGGGACTAGTGATCTGACGGTGGCACGTGGAAGCGCCGTCACTCAACGGATAAAAGGTACCCCGGGGATAACAGGCTGATCTTGCCCGAGCGTCCATAGCGACGGCATGGTTTGGCACCTCGATGTCGGCTCGTCGCATCCTGGGGCTGGAGTCGGTCCCAAGGGTTGGGCTGTTCGCCCATTAAAGCGGCACGCGAGCTGGGTTTAGAACGTCGTGAGACAGTTCGGTCCCTATCCGCTGCGCGCGTAGGAATCTTGAGAGAGGCTGTCCTTAGTACGAGAGGACCGGGACGGACAAACCTCTGGTGTGCCAGTTGTTCTGCCAAGAGCACGGCTGGTTGGCTACGTTTGGAAGTGATAACCGCTGAAAGCATCTAAGCGGGAAGCACGTCTCGAGATGAGGGTTCCCACAGAGTTAATCTGGTAAGGCCCCCGGAAGACCACCGGGTTGATAGGTCGGATGTGGAAGTGCAGCAATGCATGGAGCTGACCGATACTAATAGGCCGAGGGCTTGTTTCCTACAAAGGTGCTACGCGTCCACTGTGCGGTTCTCGAGTAACGGTCGGGTACTCGAGCGATCGAGACCGATAAAACTCCATAGAGTTACGGTGATCATGGCGAAGGGGAAACGCCCGGTTCCATTCCGAACCCGGAAGCTAAGGTGCTCAGCGCCGATGGTACTGCAGGGGGGACCCTGTGGGAGAGTAGGACGTCGCCGGACATTTAAACACCCCCGTGGTGGTCAGCAATGATCGCCGCGGGGGTGTTTTGCGTCCGCGTGCGTGGCCCGGCAGACTTGCGGGGTGAACGACGATCGAGGTTCGGGCGGAAACCGGAAGCAACCACCGGGTCGGGGCCGTGATTCCAACGGGGCGAGGCCGGCCGGCCGAGGGGGAGCGCGTCCGCAGGGCCGTGGTTCCGCCGAAGGGCGTGGCATGGCGGGCGGCAAGCGGTCCGCGGGAGGTGGCTACCGAGGCGCCGCCGGCGGGGACAGCGGGCGTGGGGCCGGCGGATCCGGAGTCCAGGGCGGCCGAAGGGCCGCCGGTGGTGGCGCCAGGTCGTCGGGAACGCCGGGATTTGCGGCCGGACGCCCGGCCCGATCCACCGATCGGCGGTCGTCCGATGGCAGGGTCCCGGGCGGTGAACGTGGCAGCCGCTACCAGGACCGTGACAGGCGTTTTTCGGGATCTGATGGCCGCAAACCGCGCGCTGGTTCGGGTGAGGAGGGTCGCGACCGTCCCTCGGGCGGGAGAGATTCCGGCCCGGGCGGAGCAGGGCGGAGGCCGGCGGCCGGCGAGGGAGGCTCCTCGGGGCGTGACTACCGCGGCAACCGTGACCGGCAACAGCAGGGGGCCGAGGGGCGGGCCTACCGTGGCGACGGTGCGGAGGCCCGCGGCGGGGATCGCCCGTACCGGGGCGCCCCCGCGGGCAACCGCAACTCGGCGGGCGACGCCCGGCGGCCGTTCCGCGATGGTGGTGCCGGCGGCGACCGGCCGCAGCGGTCCTACGGGGGCGCCGATGACCGGGGTGCACGTCCGCGCCGTGACGACGGACGCTCCCGCGGGGACGCGGGTGACGGAGGTCGGCCTCGTTCGTATCGCGGTGACGACGGCCCGGAACGGGGGAAGACCGTCGATCGGCGTCCCGGTCGGCCTGATGGCGACGGGCGCGGCTCTGCGGAGCGTGGTTCCAACGGCGGCCGGCAGAGCGGCACCGGCCGGCGGCCATATCGCAGCGACTCCGGTGATCGCCGGTCCGGGGGCGCGGGCCGTCCGGCACGTCAGGACACCACCCGCGGATCCGGCTACGAGGATCGGCGTCGCACAGGCGGTGACGCCGAGCGCCGGGACGACCGACGTCCCGGACGCGTCGCCGGCGCAGCTGCCGCGGGTACGACGTGGCGCAAGGTGGGGAATCGGGACGGCCGGCCGCCGCGGGACCGCGAAGGTCGTCCGCCGCGGCAGGAGTACGAGCCCAGGGAGTTGCCGCCCGGGCTGCAGCCGAAGGAGAACGAACCGGAGACGCCGACCGACGTCGACCTGACCCTGCTGTCCCGGGGGGTGAAGGCCGAGCTCCGCAGCCTGAGCAAGGAGCATGCGGAGGTCGTCGCCGCTCACCTGGCGGCGGCCGCGGCGCTGATCGAGACCGATCCGGCGCTGGCCTACGCCCACGCCGAGGCCGCCCGGCGCAGGGCGGCGCGTCTTCCGGTGGCTCGTGAGGCCGCGGGCACCACGGCCTACGCGGCCGGCGAGTACGCCGCGGCGCTCAACGAGTTCCGGGCGTTGCGCCGGATGACCGGCACCGACGACTTCGTCGCCATCATGGCCGACTGCGAACGCGGCCTGGGACGTCCGCAGGCCGCGCTGAAACTGGTCCAGGAGGGACTGGCCGGCTCGCCGCCGATCGCCACCCGGGTCGAACTGAAGCTGGTCGAGGCGGGCGCCCGGGACGCCCTGGGGCAGCGGGACGAGGCGGTCAGGCTGCTGCGTCAAGAGATCGAATTGCTGGGACCGCGCGGTCCCAAGTCGGCCCGGGCCAGGCTGCGTTACTTCTTCGCCGAGCTGCTGGCTTCCTCCGGTGACGCCGAGGGTGCCGAGCAGTGGTTCGCGGCCGCCGTCCGGCTCGATCCCGACGGCGAAACGGGGGCGGCCGATGCCCTTGCCGAACTGCAGGGGGTGACCATCGTCTTCGACGACTCCGAGGAGCCGGCGCCCACCGAAGCCGACCAACCCCCATCCACCGAAGCCGAGACAGAACCCGAGGAGACCCCGTGACCACCCGGATCATCGACGCCCACGACGTCGCATTCTTCGACCTGGACGGGGTGATCTACCTCGGACCGATCGCGGTGCCCGGGGCGGTCGAGGGCATTCGCGATGTGACCGCCGCCGGCGCCCGGGTGATGTACGTCACCAACAACGCGGCCCGCAGCGCGGCGACCGTCGCCGAGCACCTGGACAGCCTCGGCTTCGCCGCCGGTCCGGACGACCTGATCACCAGCGCACAGGTGGCCGCCGGGGTGCTGGCCGAGACGCTGACGCCGGGGAGCCTGCTGCTGGTGGCCGGCACCCGGAACGTGGTCGACCTGGTCGAATCGGTCGGCTTCCGCACCACCGCGTCCGCCGACGACGAGCCGGACGCCGTCCTGCAGGGCTACAGCCCCGACATCCCCTGGCAGCTGCTGGACGAGGCCGCCATCGCCGTGCAACGCGGAGCCACCTGGTACGCGACCAACGACGACGCCACTCGCCCGACCGATCGCGGCCTGGTGGCCGGGCTCGGTGCCCAGGTGGCCGTGGTGGGCATGGTGGTGCGGCCCAAGAAGCCGATCGTGTTCGGCAAGCCGCACGCGCCGATGCTCGACTTCGCCATCGGGCACACCGGCGCCGAGCGACCCATCTTCGTCGGCGACCGCATCGACACCGACATCATGGGCGCCAACCGCGCCGGCATGAAGTCGATGCTGGTTTTCACCGGCGCCCACGGCAAGCGAGACCTGCTCGCGGCCGGCCCGGGCGACCGGCCCAACTACATCGGTGCCGACGTGCGCGCCCTGCTGGAGCCGCCACGGATCGCGACCAAGGAGGGACACGCCTGGGTCTGCGGCGCGGCGCGCGCCCGGCTGCACGACGGCCGCATCCTGCTCGAGGGCGACCTCGCCACCGTCCCCGGGCAATTCGATGCCCTGTGGGCGCTGGCCAACCTGTCCTGGGCGACCGATGCCGACCCGGCCGAGGCGCTGGCGCTGCTCGACCAGCTGCACTGACGCGTCGCTGCCGATCGTCGGGACGCCGTCTCGGCGATCGGACGCCGGCGTCCGTGCCGCGTCCGATGTCGGCGTAGCGCCGGTCCAGCCCGGACGTCGGCGCTATCCTTCCAGGGACCGCGACACAAGGGCGGTCCCGACGATCCAGGAGCCACCGTGCCAGCCGGCAAGCAGCCCACCACAGATCTCGCCTTCATCGCAGTCTTCGCCGCCCTGATCGCGGCCTTCTCCGTCGTCCCCGGCATTCCGATCGGGCCGGTGCCGATCACCCTGCAGACCCTCGCGGTCGCCCTGACCGGCCTGGTGCTCGGGCCCTGGCGCGGCTTCGCGGCCACCGCCCTGTACCTGCTGGTCGGGTTCGCCGGCCTGCCGGTGTTCGCCGGTGGTACCGGCGGCCTCGGCGTCCTCGGCAAGCCGAGCATCGGCTACCTGCTGAGCTTCCCGGTCGCCGCACTGGTCGCCGGGGCGCTGTCCCGCTGGCTGGTCGGCCGGAATACGCGGCTGAGGTTCCTCTGGCTATTCCTGTCGGGCTTCGCGGCGTCCGTGCTGGTCATCCATCCCGCGGGCATCATCGGCCTGATGATGGTGCTGCAGATCGATCTGGCCGCGGCGATCGCGATCGACCTGCCGTTCTGGCCGGGTGACGTGGTGAAGAACCTGGTGGCGGCGGCAATCGCGATGGCCGTGCACAAGGCGTTCCCGGCCCTGCTGGCCCCCAGGGTGCCGGTCGCCGCCTGAGGTGATCGTCCTCTCCGGGGTCGCGGTCCGCGTCCCCACGCCGGGTGGGAGTGGCGACAAGGTGCTGCTCGACGGCGTCGACCTGGAGTTGGCCGAGTCCAGGATCGCCCTAATCGGCGCGAACGGGTCGGGCAAGTCCACGCTGCTGCGGCTGCTGAACGGGCTGATCCTGCCCAGCTCCGGCACGGTGAGGGTCGCCGGCCACGACACCCGGAGGGCGGCGTCCACGGTGCGCCGGCTGGTCGGCTTCACCTTCACCGATCCGCTCAGCCAGCTCGTGCTGCCGACCCCGCTGGACGACGTCGAGCTCAGCCTGCGCGACCGGGTGCGTGACCGCAGGGCCCGCCGGGCGAGCGCGCTGGCCTGGCTGTCCAGGTACGGCCTGGCCGAGCTGGCCGAGCACAGCATCTACGACCTCTCCGGGGGAGAGCGGCAGCTGGCGGCGCTGGTGAGCGTGCTCGCGGTCGAGCCCGAGGTGCTGGTCTGCGACGAGCCGACCACCCTGCTCGACCTGCGCAACCGCAATCTGGTCGCCGGCGTGCTCACCGCGCTGCCGCATCAGGTGATCGTCGCCACCCACGACCTCGAGCTGGCCGCCCTGGCCGAACGGGTGCTGCTGCTGGACGGCGGCCGGGTGGTCGCCGACGGGGCGCCCGCCGAGGTGATCGCCCACTACCAGGGACTGATGGCATGAGGCCGGCGGTCGCGCTGTTCGGCAGCTACCGCCTGGGCGGCTCGGTCTGGCACCGGGTCGGGGTGGGCTGGAAATACCTGGCGGTGCTGGCCCTGACTCTTCCGGCGCTGTTCGTGCAGCAGCCGTGGGTGACCGCGACCAGCCTGGTGCTGACCGTGGTCTGCCTGGCGGCCACCGGCCTGCCGGTGCGGACCACTCTCGCGGTTCCCTGGTCGTTGGCGGTGCTGATGCTGGTGCTCGGCGGATTCCAGCTGCTGATCGGCCAGCCCGCGGCGGCCTTCGTCGTCCCCGGCAACGTCCTGCAGGCCGTGTTCGCCGCCCGTCTGATCATCTGCACCACGCCGGCGAGCGTGCTGATCGACGCCCTGGTGGGCGCCGCCGATCGGGTGCCGTTCGTGGATGGCGAGCGGTTCGGGCTCGCGGTGGGCATCATGCTGCGCAGCGTGCCCTTCCTCGCCGGCGCCTTCTACGACGTCCGGGACGCCGCCCGCGCCCGCGGCCTGGAGCGGCACTGGGTGGCCCGGCTGTCACCGGTGGTGGTCCGGGCGGTCGGCTTCGCCCAGGCCACCGGTGAGGCCTTGGCCGCCCGCGGGCTGGGCGAGGGGCGTCCGGCCGACTCCGCGTCCGCCCCGCCGGACCCCGCACCCCGATAGGGCCCTCCCTAGCCATCTCTGCCCTCCCGTCGACGGGAGGGCAGAGATAGGGAGGGCCTTGTGGCGTTGGTCGAGCTCGTCGCCGGCCCGGTTAGGATGCCGGCGTGATCAACTCCGCAGCCGCCGAGCCGCCCGTCACCGGGCATCCGGCGATCGACGAGGCGCTGGCCCGGCTCGACCTGGGAGGTCCGGTCGCCGAGCACGCCGACGAGCTCCAGCGGGTCCACCAGGTGCTGCAGGACGTGCTCAACCCGAGCCCGTCCGGCCCACCGCGATCCGGCCCTGCGCAGTCCGGCTCTCCGCAGTCCGGCCGGTGACGGTGCGGCTGGACCAGGAGCTCGTCCGGCGCGGCCTGGCCCGGTCCCGCGGGCAGGCGGCCGAGGCCGTCCGGGCCGGCCGGGTCCGGGTGAACGGACGCCCGGCGTCCAAGCCCTCGGTGCCGGTCGCGGCGACCGACGCCATCGCGGTGGACGCCGCCGACCACTACGTCTCCCGGGCCGCGCACAAGCTGCTGGGCGCGCTGGACGCCAGCGG
>CALMIQ010000205.1 GCA_937863965.1 uncultured Micropruina sp. | reverse complement strand
GCCGCGGCCAGATGCTCCAGCAGGGCGTGCACGGCCGGCGTCCACGGCCCGACCGGACGCCGCACGGTCGCGCCGATCCGGACGGCGCCGCCGACGTTGCCGCCGGGCAGCCTCTCCCCGTCGAGCAGCGACTCCCGCAACCCGGGCAGGAACGGACGGTCGGGCTCGAGCCAGTCGACGTCGTCCAACTCCTCGGGCGCCAGCCAGCGCAGGGCGTCGTGCTCGGCGCCGGCGGGTTCGCCGTCGACCGGTCGGCAGACCGCCACCCGCAGCTCCAGCTCGACGCCGTCCACCCGCCAGGACGCCGACCCCGGCAGCCAGTCGTCCACGGCCACCGCGCAACCCAGCTCCTCGGCGATCTCCCTGACCAGCGCGGCCTCGGCGGCCTCGCCGGCGCCCACCTTGCCGCCCGGGAACTCCCAGCGCCCGGCCTCGGCGGCCGGATAGCTGCGCCGGGCGGCGAGCACGCAGCCGTGCCGGAGGATCGCCGCCCCGACGACCTGCACCGTCATCCGGTGCGCGATGCGGTGACCCGCACCTTGACGTTCTTCATCAGCGGCTGGTCGCTCTGGGTGCTGTAGTCGGCGAGGCCGATCAGCACGTTCAGCTCGGGCATGTAGCCGGCCGCGCTACCGCGGGAGAGGGCGTAGGCCAGGACGCGGAAGCCCTCCGCGCGGCGGACGCTGCCGTCCCGGGAGGTCGCCTCGATGTCGACCAACTGTCCCTGGGTGAATCCGCGCGCCGCCATGTCGTCGGGGTGCATGAACAGCAGGGTGCGCAGGTTCTTCACCCCGCGGTACCGGTCGTCGTCGGAGTAAATGGTGGTGTTCCACTGGTCGTGCGAGCGCATCGTCTGCAGGACCAGCACGTCGGCGTCGTGGGGGATCACGTCCGGCAACGGTGCCGGCGAGAACTCCGCCCGCCCGGACGGGGTGACGAAGGCCAGCTCGCGGGCGGGCTGCTTGATCCGGAAGCCGGTCATCTCCCAGGTGACGTGCTTGACGCCGTTCTCGCACAGGTCGAGCTTCAGCCCGTCGGTGGCGTCCGGCCAGGCGCAGCCGGGACAGTCGAAGCCGCCGTTCTCGTGGTTCATCTTCAGCATGGCGTGGACGCCGCGCAGCGGTTCACCCGAGCGCACCAGCACCTGGCCCACCGACACCGCCGCACCCCAGCCGGCGGCCGGATGGTGGTACGGCTGCTGGCTGTAGGGGCGGACGTCGGTGGGGCCGTCGCCGCCCTGCCCGTCGATGACGCGCTTCCGATCACTCATGGCAGGGCCCTTCCGGTCGTCGTCCTTCCGGTCATCCGGCCCCAGTCTGCTCCGCCGGGCCGTCCGGGTACACCCCTCAGGCGGCCTGCTCGTCCTCCTCCAGCCCGCCCGCGAACTGCGAGCGGTACAGCCGCCGGTAGGCCCCGCCGTGCTCCAGCAGCGCCTGGTGCGAGCCCTGCTCGACGATGGCGCCGTCCTCCATCACCAGGATGGTGTCGGCGTCCCGGATCGTCGACAGCCGGTGCGCGATCACGAACGACGTCCGTCCGCCGCGCAGCGCATACATGGCGTGCTGCACCAGCAGTTCGGTGCGGGTGTCCACCGAGCTGGTCGCCTCGTCCAGGATCAGGATGGCCGGATCGGACAGGAACGCCCGCGCGATGGTGATCAGCTGCTTCTCGCCGGCCGACACGTTCGAGCCCTCGTCGTCGATCACCGTGTCGTAGCCGTCCGGCAGCGAGTGCACGAACCGGTCCACGTAGGTGGCCTCGGCGGCCGCGCGGATCTCGGCGTCGGTGGCGTCCGGACGCCCGTAGGCGATGTTGTCGCGGATCGTGCCGCCGAACAGCCAGGCGTCCTGCAGCACCATGCCGATGTGCTCGCGCAGCTCCCGCCGGGGCACGTCGGCGATGTCGACGCCGTCGATGGTGATCCGCCCGGAGTCCACGTCGTAGAACCGCATCAGCAGGTTCACCAGGGTGGTCTTGCCGGCCCCGGTTGGCCCGACGATGGCGACGGTCGAACCGGGCTCGGCGACCAGCGACAGGTCGGTGATCAGGGGTTTCGCTGGATCGTAGGAGAACGAGACGTGCTCGAACGCGACCCGTCCCCGCAGCGGCCGCGGCAGCTGCGCGGTGCGGTCGGCGGTCTGCTCGGTGGCGTCCAGCACCTCGAAGACCCGCTCGGCCGAGGCCACCCCCGACTGCAGCAGGTTGGTCATCGAGGCCAGCTGGGTGATCGGCTGGGTGAACATCCGGGCGTACTGGATGAAGGCCTGGACGGCGCCCAGCGTCATGCTGCCGGCCGCCACCCAGATGCCGCCGATCACCGCGATCGCGACGTAGCTGAGGTTCCCGATGAAGAACACCGCCGGCATGATGATGCCGCTGATGAACTGGGCACGGAAGGACGATTCGTACATCTCGTCGTTCTTGGCGGCGAAGCCGGCGGCGACCTCGCGCTGGCGGCCGAACACCTTGACCAGCGAATGCCCGGTGAAGGCCTCCTCGACCTGCCCGTTGAGTTCGCCGGTGGAGCGCCACATGTCGGCGAACCGGCGCTGCGACCGTTTCATCACCTGCGCGGTGACCACCGCCGTCAGCGGCACCGAGAGCAGCACCACCAGCGCCAGCGGCGGCGACAGCCAGAGCATCACGGCCAGCACGCCGAGCACCGTGAAGACGTTGGTCAGCATCTGCGCCAGGGTCTGCTGCAGCGACTGGGCGATGTTGTCGATGTCGTTGGTCACCCGGCTGAGCAGCTCGCCGCGCGGCTGGCCGTCGAAGTAGGTGATCGGCAGCCGGTGCAGCTTGGTGGCGACCTGTTCGCGCATCCGGTAGACGGTGCGCTGCACGATGTCGTTGATCAGGAAGCTGGCGAACCACAACACGACGCCCG
>CALMIQ010000204.1 GCA_937863965.1 uncultured Micropruina sp. | reverse complement strand
TCCGCGCCGAGCTGTTCGGCATCACCATGGGCGGCGGGCTGGGGTTGTCCGCGCACTGCGCCGAGCGGGTGGTGCGCGCGGACAGCCGGCTGGCCATGCCCGAGACGATCATCGGGCTGTTCCCGGACGTCGGCGTGCTGTACGAACTCTCCCGTGCCCCCGGCGAACTGGGCACTCACCTGGCACTCACCGGGGGAAGCGTGGGCGCGGCGGACGCGGTGCTGATCGGGCTCGCGGACCGTGCCGAGGGCGAGGTTCCGGCGTCTGTCCTCCCCGGCCAGCGCAGCTGGATCGATGAGTGCTATGCCGGGGACGACGCCCTCACCATCGTCCGCCGGCTCGAGCAGCACCCGGACGCCGAGGCCCGGGACACCGCGGCCGTGCTGCGTCAGCGCTGCCCGTTCGGGGTGGCCGTCAGCCTGGCCGCGATTCGCCGCGCCGCCACCCTGCCGAGCGTGGCCGCGGTGCTCGGCCAGGACCTCGGCCTGGCGGTGCCGATGGTGCTCCGCCCCGACTTCTCCGAGGGCGTCCGGGCGCAGGTGGTGGACAAGGACCGCAACCCCACCTGGAATCCGGCCCGGCTCGAGGACGTCGACCCCGCCGACGTCGCGGCGCTGTTTCACGGGCTCGACTGATGTTCCCAGCCCACTTTTGGTCGTCCCGGGCTCGACCCGGATCTCGGTAGCGGGGTGTTGGGGTGCCGGTGGTGAGATCCCGGCGTTCGCCGGGATGACGGGTTGGCCCGACGGATTCTGCCGGGGATGACGAGGTGGCCGTGGGATGACGGGTGCGCCGCTTAGGTCGTGCCGAACAGCGTGGTCAGGAACGGGTTCTCGAACAAGCCGGCGGCGTCCAAGCCCTTCAGGGTGGCGGCCTCCCAGGCCCAGTCGTCCGAGGGCGACCGCCCGTCGCTGAGCGTGCTGCGGATGTGGGCGAGGAAGTCCGCCGACGTCCAGGCGCCACCGGCGGCGGTGTAGGCCCAGCCCTTCGACCACTCGGGCAGCAGCCGGCCGGCGGTTCCGCTGAACCGTCCCACCAGCCAGGTCTCCAGCTCCGCGTAGAACTGGTCGGAACCCGGCGTCCCCGGAATGGTCAGCACGTCGAACCAGACCGCGACGTCCCAGCCGTTGCTGCGGTCCAGGTCGTCCTGACTCAGCGCCGAGATCACCGGGCTCTCCGCGCCGGCCACCCCGACGGTGGCCGGGTCGTCCAGGGCCGTCACCCGCAGCTCCAGCGCGGAGTTGACCGGGTAGCTGCCGCGGGCGGCGTAGCTGGTCAGCATCGCGGTGTAGTTCGTCACCAGGTCGTGCACCGCCTGCTGGACGTCGGCGCGGCGCAGGTGGATCGCGTAGCCGTTGGCGGTCACCCGCAGGGTGGTCGCCTGGATGTAGAGCAGGCTGTTCTTCGACGGTCCCCAGATGTCCCGGGAGACCGGGTAGCTGCCGGAGATGCCCAGCCAGTTCTTGCCGTCCAGGCCGTTGGCGGTCACCCGGGCCGCCATCTGGCCCACGGACGGCGTCAGCGACGGATCGCCGTCGACCAGGGAGGTGATCAGGTCCTGCAACCCGTCCGGCACCACGTCGGCGAACGGGTAGTTGAACGGGGTGCTGACCGCGATCGAGCCGGACGGCTGGGTCGCCGCCACCTGCCAGGTGTGCAACCACGGGTTGTTGCTGAACGGGTACCAGATGACCTCCACCCGACCGAGCCGCGCCAGGAAGTCGGCGAAGGAGTTCGCCGGCACCGGATCGGACGCGGTCGGGGAGGC
>CALMIQ010000203.1 GCA_937863965.1 uncultured Micropruina sp. | reverse complement strand
GGGCCAGGGGCTCCTCACCGGTCGGGTTCGGTGACCACCGGCACCTCGAAGCGGTAGCCGGTGCGGCTCGCCGACCAGACCATCTGGCCCTCGCCGGTCGGGCTGGCGTCGATCCACTCCAGCTCGGACGCCCCGACCGAGACGACGTCGGTGCCGGGGAAGGCGTCCAGGTCGAAAACCAGGGTGCACGGCACCATCGGCGTCCCCGGGTTGAGCACGGTCGAGTTGCCGATGGTCTCGCCCGGCCCGAAGAACAGTGAGGCGTCCGGCGCGATCTCGCGGCTGACCGGGTGCTGCAGCGAGAAGCCGTTGCGCACCAGCCGGTCCTTGCTCGATTCCAGCGGATCGTCGCCGTTGTTGCGGCACCGAGCGAACACGTACACGCTCCACGAACCGGACCGCTCCCGGGCCAGGGCCCGGTCGACCGCGACCGACATCGGCCCCAGATCCACCTCGGTGCCCACCGGCAGCCGGGCGAGGCGTCCGGTGGCCACCTCGAAACCGCCGGCCAGCCAGGTGCCGGCCAGCAACGCAACCGTCACCACGGCGGCGACGACCAGCGCCGGGATCGATCGACGGGGTGCGTCCGGGTCGCCGGGCGGCTCGAACGCGCCCAGGCCGGACTCCCCGCCGGCGTCGGGGCCGACGGTTTCGGAGCTGACCCGCGGAGTCACGGTCGCAGTCTAGGACCAGCCGGCTCGCGGCTGCTCTGAACCGTTGAGGGGTCGGGAGGGTATGGGGGGCCATGAACGGGTGCCGATCCGCTCAGAGGGCCGTTCTGCGGCCTCCTGGCCAGTTCCTGCCCCCGAAACACGCGCCAGGATTGGGGTCGAGGCGCCGTACACGGTAGACTGGACAAGTTCCGACGCCGCCTGTAGCCGTCAGGTCTGCGGGCGGTGTTCGTCGTGAATGAGACCCGGAATAGGCAGGGGTACCCGAGTGAGTGAACCGACGACCGGTGGCCGGACGGTCGGTTCGGCGGCGCATGCCGTCGAGGCCGGCAACTACGACGCCAGCGCCATCACCGTCCTGGAGGGGCTGGAGGCGGTTCGCAAGCGTCCCGGCATGTACATCGGCTCCACCGGCGAACGCGGCCTGCATCACCTGGTGCAGGAAGTGGTGGACAACTCCGTCGACGAGGCCCTGGCCGGCTACTGCGACACGATCGTGGTCCGGTTGCTCGACGCCGGCGGCGTCCAGGTGATCGACAACGGACGCGGCATCCCGGTCGCCGAACATCCGAAGGAGAAGATGTCGGCGCTGACGGTGGCGCTGACCATGTTGCACGCCGGCGGGAAGTTCGGTGCGGGCGGCTACAAGGTCTCCGGCGGTCTGCACGGCGTCGGCGTCTCGGTGGTGAACGCGCTGTCGTCGTCGCTCACCGTCGACGTCCACCGCGACGGCTACCACTGGCGCCAGGCGTTCACCCTGGGCGACCCGAACGGCCCGCTGCAACGCCTCGAACCGGCCGATGACACCGGCACCACGGTGACCTTCTACGCCAGTCCCGACATCTTCGAGACCACCACCTACTCCTACGAGACGCTGGCCACCCGGTTCCGCGAGATGGCGTTCCTGAACAAGGGCCTGACCATCACCCTGATCGACGAGCGTTCCGACCGCCGCACCGAGGACGACGAGGAGCCGCCGAGCGACACGTTCCGCTACGACGACGGCCTGATCGATTTCGTGAAGTTCCTCACCGGCAGCAAGGACACCATCCACCCCTCGGTGATCGCGATCGACGCCACCAGCGACACATCTCGGCTCAGCCTCGAGGTGGCGATGCAGTGGAACTCCTCGTTCAACGAGAGCGTGCACACCTTCGCCAACACCATCAACACCCATGAGGGCGGTACCCACGAGGAGGGCTTCCGGGCCGCGCTGACCAACACGGTCAACAAGTGGGGCGAGCAATGGGGCCTGATCAAGAAGCGGGACGACCGGGTCTCCGGCGACGACATCCGCGAGGGGCTGACCGCGATCGTCAGCGTGAAGCTGGGCGAGCCGCAGTTCGAGGGCCAGACCAAGACCAAGCTGGGCAACACCGAGGCCCGCTCGTTCGTGCAGAAGGTGACCAACGACCTGCTCGGCGACTGGTTCGAGAAGAACCCGGCCGAGGGCCGCGACATCGTCCGCAAGGCGCAGGCGGCCGCCAGCGCCCGGATCGCCGCCCGCAAGGCACGCGACATCGCCCGTAGCCGCAAGGGTCTGCTGAAGACCGGCCAGTACGGCAAGCTGTCCGACTGCCAGTCCACCGAGCCGGCCGAGTGCGAGGTGTTCATCGTCGAGGGCGACTCCGCCGGCGGCTCCGCCAAGGGCGGCCGCGACCCGCGGATCCAGGCGATCCTGCCGATCCGCGGCAAGATCCTGAACGTCGAGAAGGCCCGGCTGGACAAGATCCTGCAGAACAAGGAGGTCGAGGCGATCATCAACGTCCTCGGCACCGGGGTGCAGGACGACTTCGACGTCAACAAGCTGCGCTACCACAAGATCGTGCTGATGGCGGACGCCGACGTCGACGGTGCGCACATCCGCACCCTGCTGCTGACCCTGCTGTTCCGGTTCATGAAGCCGCTGATCGACCACGGCTACGTGTACCTGGCGCAGCCGCCGCTGTACCGGTTGCGCTGGACCAACGCGCCGCACGAGCTGGCCTACAGCGACGCCGAGCGGGACGCCCTGCGCGACGCCGGTTTCGCGGCCGGCAAGAAGCTGCCGGCGCCGAACAACAACCCGATCCAGCGTTACAAGGGCCTCGGCGAGATGAACGCCGACGACCTGTGGGACACCACCATGGACCCCGACAAGCGCTCGCTGCTGCAGGTGACCCTCGAGGACGCCGCGACCGCCGACAACATGTTCTCGATCCTGATGGGCGAGGAGGTGGAGCCGCGGCGGCACTTCATCCAGCGCAACGCCAAGGACGTCCGCTTCCTCGACATCTGAGCCACCACCGATTTGGAGACTGACCGATGACTGACGGTCCCATCGACGACGATCCCACCGCCGGCGT
>CALMIQ010000202.1 GCA_937863965.1 uncultured Micropruina sp. | reverse complement strand
CGAGGTGTTCGGCAGTCTGGTCGGCTGACGGCGTCCGGCGATCGACGGATATCCTGCCCCGGTGAGCTTCATCGAGCAGGCGAGGGCCGCCAAGCGGGCCGGCATCGCCCTGGCCACCCTCAACCGCGCGGCCAAGGACGCCGCCCTGCACGCCATGGCGGACGCCCTGGCCGACGCGGAGCGGGGGGTCCTGGAGGCGAACCTGCGCGACGTCGACCGGGCGCGGGCCTCCGGGACGTCCGACGCGTTGATCGACCGGCTGCGGCTCAACCCGCAGCGGATCGACGGCATGGTCGGCGGCCTGCGTGACCTGGCTCAGCTGCCCGACCCGGTCGGCGACGTGGTCCGGGGCTGGACGAACGCCAACGGCGTCCAGGTGCGCCAGGTGCGGGTGCCGTTCGGGGTGGTCGGCATCATCTACGAGGCGCGTCCCAACGTGACCGCCGACGCCGCCGGGATCTGTGTGAAGTCGGGCAACGCGGCGCTGCTGCGCGGGTCGTCCTCGGCGCTGGAGTCGAACCGGGCCGTGGTGACCGCGCTGCGGGCCGGGCTGGTGGCGTCCGGGCTGCCGGCGGACGCCGTCCAGCTGGTCGAGGGCGGCCGTGAGGTCACCGAGGAGATGATGGCCGCCCGCGGGCTGGTCGACGTGCTGATCCCGCGCGGCGGGGCCGGGCTGATCAACGCCGTCGTCGAGGGCAGCAAGGTGCCGGTGATCGAGACCGGCACCGGCAACTGCCACATCTTCGTCGACGCCACCGCCGACCAGCAGATGGCGCTGGAGATCCTGCTGAACGCCAAGGTGCAGCGGCCCAGCGTCTGCAACGCAGCCGAGACGCTGTTGGTGCACGCCGCGATCGCGGAGGAGTTCCTGCCGAAGGCGCTGGCGGGGTTGGCCGGTGCCGGGGTCACGGTGCACGGCACGGACGCCGTCCGCGCCTACTCGGAGGCGGTGGTTCCGGCCGGTCCGGACGAGTTCGACGGCGAGTACCTGTCGCTGGACATCGCCGCGGACGTGGTGGATTCGGTGTCGGCGGCGATCGACCACATCCGGGCGCACACCACCGGGCATTCGGAGACCATCGTCACCAACGACCGGATCGCCGCAAACCGCTTCGTCGCCGAGGTGGACGCCGCCGCGGTGCTGGTGAACGCCTCGTCCCGCTTCGTCGACGGCGGCGAGTTCGGCTTCGGCGCCGAGATCGGCATCTCCACCCAGAAGCTGCACGCCCGCGGCCCGATGGGCCTGGCCGAGATGACCTCGTCCAAGTACGTGGTGACCGGAGACGGCCAGACCCGGACCTGATGCCCTGACGCCCCGGTCGGCGGCGTGCGGAGCGGACGCCGGACGCGCCGTCCTCCGGCGGGCCGGTGGTCGGCACGGCCGGGGCCCGTTAAGATCCGGCGCATGGGTTTTCTACTGGAGACGGCGGCGGCGCATGATCCGTACCAGCCGTGGATCGTCGGCGGCGCGGTCTTCGCACTGCTGATGATCGGTCTGCGCGTCGTGTGGGGCGTCGGTAAGAGCCGCCCACACAGCTGATGACCAATGCCGGGTTGGCCTGGGCCGATGACGGTTCCAGGCATCGCCGCCTGGGTGTGATGGGTGGCACGTTCGACCCGATCCATCACGGCCACCTGGTGGCCGCCAGCGAGGTGGCCGCGAAGTTCGCCCTCGACGAGGTGGTCTTCGTGCCGACCGGTCAGCCGTGGCAGAAGGCGCACAAGAAGGTGTCGCTGGCCGAGGATCGCTACCTGATGACCACGATCGCCACGGCGTCCAACCCCCGGTTCTCGGTGAGCCGGGTGGACATCGACCGGCCCGGATCGACCTACACCCTGGACACCCTGCGCGACCTGCACCGCCACTACGGCGAGGACGTCGACCTGTTCTTCATCACGGGTGCGGACGCCCTCAGCCAGATCCTGACCTGGCACGGCGTCCTGGAACTCTTCGAGCTGGCCCACTTCGTCGGGGTCACCCGTCCGGGCACCACCCTGGGCGAGGGCGACATCGCCCACCTGCCGCCCGACAAGGTGACCCTGATGGAGGTGCCGGCGCTGGCGATCTCGTCGACCGACTGCCGCAACCGCGTCCGCGACAAGCTGCCGATCTGGTATCTGGTGCCGGACGGTATCGTCCAGTACATCGCCAAACGAGGCCTCTACCGCTAGAACCTGGGAGCCAGATGACTGCAACAGACCACGCGATCGCCCTCACCCGCGTCGCCGCACAGGCGGCGTCCGACAAGCTGGGAAGCGATCTGGTGGCCTTCGATGTGTCCGAACCGCTCGCCATCACCGACATCTTCCTGATCGTCAGCGCCACCAACGAACGCCAGGTCGGCGCCATCGTGGACGCCGTCGAGGAGGCGCTGCTCGCCCACCGGACGAAGCCGGCGCGGCGCGAGGGGCACGGCGAGAACCGCTGGGTGCTGCTCGACTTCATCGACCTGGTGGTGCACGTGATGCACGCGGAGGAGCGTGCCCTGTACGCGCTGGAGCGGCTGTGGCGGGACTGCCCGCGGATCGAGTTGGACGGGGCTGCGGCGGAGACCGGCGACGAGGCGTCCGCCACCGGAACGCACGCCCGCTGATGACGGCGGCCCGAGTCGTGGTGTGGCGCCACGGCGAGACCGCCTGGAACGCCGAGGGCCGCTATCAGGGCCAGGCCGATGTCGCACTGAACGCCAAGGGGCTGGAGCAGGCACGGGCCGCGGCCGAACGGATCGCGGCGCTGCGGCCGGACCGGATCGTGTCCTCCGACCTGAGCCGGGCCAGCGCCACCGCCCACGAGCTGGCTCGACGGACCGGGGTGCGGGTCGAACTGGAGCCGCGGCTGCAGGAGATCAACGTCGGCGACTGGGTCGGGATGACCAATGCCGAGGTGTTCGCCGCCTATCCGGATTTCGCCGAGGCGCTGTGGGCCGGCCGGGACGCCCGCCGCTCGGCGACCGGCGAGACCGGCGCCCAGGCGGGGGCCCGGGTCGCCGAGGCGTTGCTGGACATCGCCGAGGCCGGCGCGGACGGTTCCACCGTGGTCGCCGTCGGGCACGGCTTCGCGCTGCGGGTGGCCATGGTCTTCCTGCTCGGCCTGGACTATGCGCACAACCTCACCCTCGGCGGGCTGTGGAACGCGTCCTGGTC
>CALMIQ010000201.1 GCA_937863965.1 uncultured Micropruina sp. | reverse complement strand
GACGAAGGCACCCGGGACGACGACATCACCCGGGACGGGGAAGAGGCCCCGCGTCATCCCGGCGAACGCCGGGACCTCGGGCCGGGCGCGCGGAACGGAGCACCCTCAGACCGGGTGGTGGTGCAACGGGCGTCCCACCTCGGTGAAGCCGAGCCGCCGGTAGACGCCGCGTCCGGCCGGGGTGGCCGACAGCACGGCCGGGACGCCGGGTTCGACCGCGATCGCCGCCTCGGTCAGCGCACCCGCGACGCCGCGTCCGCGGTGTGCCGGCATCACCGCCACCGCCCCGATCTCGTTCACCCGCCCGGTGGCGACCGACAGGGCGGTCCCGACGCCCTCGCCGTCGATCTCGGCGGTCAGCAGCGTCAGGCCGGGCAGCCGCTGGCTGCCGGGCGGGTGGAGTTCGCCGGGTCGGCCGGGCGGTCGTCCGTCGACCGCCAGGAACGCGAGGTTCTCGAACCAGCCGACGTCGTCGTCGGTCTCCACCCGGCGGATCACCAGCCCAGGCACCGACGGCGGCCGGCCGGGGTGGCCGGGGTGGCCGGCGTCCCGGATCATCCAGAATCCGGTCGGCTCGGCCCGGCGGCCGGGTAGCCGCAGCCGGGCGAAGCTGTCGCAGACGATGCCCGGGACGTCGCCGGGCACTGCCGCGTCCGGGGCCAGGGTCACCGCCCCGAGCAGGAACGGGTGCGGCGTCTCGCCGAAACCCCTGGCCAGGACGCCGTCGTCGGCCCACGCGGCGCCCAGTGCGGCGTAGCCGACGGCGTGCCAGGCCGCCTCGCCGTGGGCGCACAGCGCGATCGCGTCGGCCGTCACGACATGCCGGTCGTCACGGTGTCGGGCGGGGCACGATCAGGGCCGTGGCGATCGCGGCGACGCCCTCGCCGCGTCCGGTCAGTCCCAGTCCGTCGGTGGTCTTGCCGGCCACCGACACCGGGGCGCCCAGCGCCCCCGACAGCACGCCTTCGGCCTCCAGCCGGCGCGGCAGCAACCGGGGCCGGTTGCCGATCACCTGGACGGCGGCGTTGCCGATCTCGTAGCCGGCCTCGCGGACCAGCCGCGCGACTTCGCCCAGCAGCCGCACCCCGGACGCCCCCGCCCACTCCGGACGGTCCACGCCGACGTTGCCGCCCAGGTCGCCCAGCCCGGCCGCCGACAGCAGCGCGTCGCACAGCGCGTGGCAGGCCACGTCGCCGTCGGAGTGCCCGGCCGGGCCGCGCGGCTCGTCGGGGAAGTGCAGCCCGGCCATCCACATGGGGACGCCGTCGGCCAGCGCATGGACGTCGCTGCCGATCCCCACCCGCGGCAGGACGGCGCCGGACCCCGAGCTCACCGGGGGCTCCGGATCACTTCCGCGTCGTCGCGCGGCTTGACGAACCAGGCGAACGGGCGGTGCCGCAGCACCCGCCGGAACGAGTGCCGGCCCATGCCGGCCCGCAGCTTGAGGAAGGCGTGGGCCAGGTCGAGATCGGTCGCCGAGGTGATCTTGAGCGCGGTCATCGCACCCTTCACGATCGCCACCGGATGGCCCGCGGCCTCGCACACCGACAGGTCGTCGGTGCACTCGATGCCCTGCTCGGCGGCGTAGTCGTGGCTGGCCTCCAGGACGTCCAGGTTGAACCCCTGGGGCGTCTGGATGGCACGCAGCCGGTCGCGGTCGACGATGGTCAACCGGCCCTCCGGGGTCTCCTCGCGGATCGAGTCCGCGACCGGGATCGCCGGCGCCACCGCCACCGCGCCGTCGCGGATGCTGCGGATCACCCGGGCCACCACCGTGGCCGGCACCAGCGGCCGGACGGCGTCGTGCACCAGCACCACCACCGCGCCGGCCAGGGCCGGATTGCGGCGGATCGCCTTCAGCCCCTGATGCACGGACGCCTGGCGCGTCTCGTCGCCCTCGACCAGCGTGATCGGGATCGGCGAGGCAGCCAGCGCCGGCTGGAAGTGGTGCTCGCCGTTGCGGGGGATCACCACGATCGCGTGGGTGCAGCCACCGGCCGCCATCGCCTCGACCGACATCGCCACCACGGCCTTGCCGGCCAGGGTGGTCACGGGTTTCGGGACCGGGCCGCCGAAGCGGACCCCACGTCCGGCGGCGACGATGACGGCGGGCACGGGCTCAGGCACAAGCGGCAGTATAGGTCTGCCCGCCGCCCCTCAGGCCCCGTCGGCACCTTCCTCGCCGGCCCGCAGCAGCACCGCCTGGGCCAGCGGCAGGTCGAGTACCACGATGTCCATGACGCCGGTGTGCAGGGCCGCCAGCACCCCGCGCGCCTTCTCGGTGCCGGCCGCCAGCCCGACCACGCAGGGCACCCGGCGCAGGTCGTCCAGGCTCACCCCGATCACCCGCTCGGAGGTCGGCGGGCCCAGCTCCAGCCCGGTCTCGTCGAAGAACCGGCCGGAGATGTCGCCGGCCGGCTTCTGGGCCAGGAAGGTGGCCAGTTCGGCGTCCGACAGCTTCATGTCCTCGACGATGGTCACCGAGGAGCGGACGCCGAGCGTGCCGATTCCGACGAAGGCGTGGTCGACCCGCGCGGCCTGCTCCAGCGCCGCCCGGATCGCCGACTCGGACGTGATCGCCGCCTTGGTCTGCGGGGATTCGACGATGGCGGGAGCGAGCAGCCGGTTGGGCTCGACGCCGCAGCGGCGGGCCAGTGCCTGCACCAGTGTGCCGCCGGCCGAGGCCCTGTCTAGTCCGGGGTTGCCGCCCGCCAGCGGCAGCACCTCGAGCAGCGGCACCACCCGCTCGGGCACCTCGGCGACGAACGCCTCCAGGGTGCTGCCCCAGCTCAGCCCGACCCGATGCAGCTGGCCGAGTCGCTCACCGAACAGGTCGGCGGCCAGGCGTCCGACCAGTTGCAGGGCGTCGGCGGAGCCGGCGTTCGCCGTCCCGACCCGGGCCTCGGTCAGCCCGAACCGCTCCACCAGCCGCCGCTCCAGGTCGGCGACCCGGCGCACCGGTGAGCGGGGATCGTGGATCCGCACCTCGACGATGCCCCGCTCGCGGGCCGAGGCCAGCACCCGCGAGACCGTGGCCCCGGACAGGCCCATCCGGCGCGCCACCTCACCCTGGGAGAGGCCCTCCTCGTAGTAGAGGCGCGCAGCCCGGACCAGCATGTCGATCGACCGTGTGGCTGCCATCCCGCCCCCTTCCGATGCCGGACGTTACCCCCTGAACCTATCCGAGCGCGCCGTTGGCCAGCATCGCGTCCTGCAGCCGCCGCATGGCGACGATCGGCCGGGTCTCGTCCAGTTCGATGTCGGCGTAGGTCAGGGTCTGGCCGGCCGCCACGTCGCGCTTCAGGATGCA
>CALMIQ010000200.1 GCA_937863965.1 uncultured Micropruina sp. | reverse complement strand
GACGCCGCACCCGGCCAGTGGCGGTGGGCCGAGGAGCTGCGGACCGACATCTCGTCGCTGATCCGGGACGCCGGCGTGCTGCTGACCCGCTGGGCGCTCGACCACCAGAACGTGGACGTCGCCCGCTGGGCCGCCGCCCGGGCGCTGCTGGCGGCACCCGAGGACGAGCTGCTGCTGGTCGAACGGATCAACACCGAGGTGCTCGCCGGCAACACCGCCGAGGTGCAGCGGCTGGTGCGCTGGGTCACCGGCCAGGCCCGGGCGCTCGGCGTCGACCTGGCGCCGGAGACCGTCGCAGCCTGTCAGCAGGCGATGGAAGGCCGGACGCGACCCCGCGTCGCGCCCTGATCAGGGCCGAGCGGCCGGACCCGTCCCGGCCCGCCGGCGGAGCATGGCCGGGGTGGTCAGAACCAGCGCGGCACACCGGCCCGGTACGCCTCGTAGTCGTCGCCGAACAGCCTCGCCAGGGCGGCCTCCTCGGCCTCGATCTGGGGCTGCAGGCAGAGCATCAGGCCGGGCAGGGCGACCAGCGTCCGCCGGCGTCCGCTCCACACCGCGTTGGCGAGCAGGGTGAGCAGGATCGAGGCGTACATCGGGTTGCGGGTGTAGGCGTACACGCCGTCGGTGACCAGCGCGGTCGTCTCCGACGGATCCTGCGGCATCGAGGTGGTGCCGGCCCGGGCGAACCGCTTCAGGGCGACGACACCCAGCGCGAACCCGCCCGCCGCCAGTGTCCCGGCGATCGCCGCCTGGCCCGGGAAGCGGCGGCGTCCGCCGGCCAACGCCGTCAGCCCGGCCTGGACGCCGCTCCACAGCAGTGCCCAACCCGGCGGGATGATCCGCCGGGCGGCGTCGGCGTCCGGAAGCTGCATGCCATCAAGGATCGCTCCGTAGTCGCCCCGGGGCAATGCCCACCCCCGTAGGCTCGGGAGCATGGATCCCTCCGCGATGCGGATCAGCTACGAACGCGGCAGCCTCGACGAGACCCAGGCCGCCAACGAACCGCTGCGCCAGTTCGAGAGGTGGTTCGCCGAGGCGGTCGACGCCGGCGTCCTGGAGCCCAACGCGATGACGCTGGCCACGGTCGGCGCCGACGGCCGGCCGTCGACCCGGATCGTGCTGCTCAAGGGCGTCGACGCCGCCGGGGTCGTCTTCTACACCAACTACGACTCCCGCAAGGGCCGCGAGCTGGCCGCCAACCCGCAGGCGGCGCTGCAGTTCCACTGGGTCGAGCTGCAGCGGGTGGTGCGCATCGAGGGCCGGGTCGAGCGCACCAGCGCCGAGGAGTCGGACGCCTACTACGCCAGTCGTCCGGTGGATTCCCGGATCGGCGCCTGGGCGTCCCCGCAGAGCCAGGTGATCGCCAACCGCGGCGTGCTGGTGGCCAACGCCGCCAGGACCTCCGCCCGGTACGGGCTGCATCCGCCGCGTCCGCCGCAGTGGGGCGGGTTCCGCGTGGTGCCCGACACCTGGGAGTTCTGGCAGGGCCGCAGGTCACGGCTGCACGACCGGTTGCGCTACCGGCTCACCGAGGGCCGCTGGATCACGGAGCGGCTGGCGCCGTAACGGCCCCACCGGTTGGCTGGCGTCTCGACGGGCCCGGACCGGATGCGGCGTTCAGGGAACGACGACCACCGGCACCGGCGAGTGGCGAACGATCTTCGCCGCGCTGGAACCCAGGAACACCTGAGCCAGTTGATGCGTCGATGACGAGCCGACCACCAGGATGTCGTCGGCCTTCCAGGCCAGCGATCGGACGGCCTTGCGCCAGGTGTGCCCCTGCGCGATGGACAGCTCCAGATCGTCGGAGAAGCCCTCGGAGCGCAGGTACTCCGCCGACTCCCGCTGGGCCGCCTCGGCCTGCTCGATCCACCGTTCGAGCACCTGCGCCTCGGCATGGCTGACCCCGGAGGTGACCATCGTCTGCGGCTCCACCGCGAAGGTGACCACCCGCAGCGAGGCCGACACCTGACGGGCGATGCGTGCGACCCGCTGCAACAGCGTCCAGGTGGCGTCGTCGTCGCGGAAACCGACGGTGATCCGGTTGATCCGGGCGCCGTTGGCCTCGTAGCCGCGGGGGGCGATCGCCACCGGAATCGTCGAGGAGTGGACCAGTCGGCCGCTCTTGGAGGTCAGGGCGATCTGCCCCGGCGAGGCGTCCTCACCCGAGCCGACCACGAGGATCGTCGCGTCCAGAGCCGTCGCCTGCTCGAGCAGCGCCTGCGGCACCGATCGTCCGGTCACCCAGCTGGCGCTTGCCTCGATACCGCTGAACTCGGCCAGGTGCCGCATCGCCAGTTCCGCGCTGGCCTCGCCCTCGGCGGCCGCCCACTGCTCGAACTCGCGGTCGGTGGCGCCCACGACCGGCGTCCCCCAACCACGCGGGACGACCGTGACGGCATGCACCGGAGCGGACTCCGAGCGGGCGAACTGGCAGGCCAGCTCGAGCGCGCCCAGGTCGTTCTTGTGCGGGCTGTACCCGACGACGTAGGTCATTCCTCGTCCTTACCCTTGGGCTCGGCGATCTCCTCGAGGGAGGTGTAGGTGTTGAGCGTGGCGTGCCGCCGTCCGTAGAGGAAGTAGTAGCCGACGACGACCGCCACCCACGAGCCGAAGATCACCCAGGTGACCGGCTTGAGCCCGGCCATGATGACGATGCAGGCCACGACGGTGAGGATCGGAACGTAGGGGTAGGCGGGCACCTTGAAGGGGCGCTCCAGATCGGGGTGCGTGCGGCGCAGCACCATGATCGAGATCGCGACCGCCGAGAACGCCATCAGGGTGCCGATGGACACCGTGTCCCACAGGTAGTCCGACGGCACGAAGCCGGCGACGATCGCCACCAGGATGGAGACCACGACGGTGTTGTGCACCGGTGTCATCGTCTTCGGGTTCACGTCCAGGAACTTCCTGGGCACCATGCCGTCGCGGGCGATCGAGAACAGGATGCGGGTCTGGCCGTACAGGGTGATCAGGGTGACGGAGAAGATCGAGATCACCGCGCCGGCGGCCAGCACCGTCCCCCACATCGGGTTGCCGGTGACGTCCTCCAGGATCTTCGCCAGGCCGGCCTGCTGGGCCTCCTCGGATTCGAACCACTCCATCGGCTTGGCGGCGAGGCCGGCGACAGCGACCAGGATGTAGATGGCGGTGACGATGATCAGGGCCCCGATGATCGCGCGCGGCAGGGCCTTCTGCGGGTTCTTCACCTCCTCGCCTGCTGTCGCCACCGCGTCCAACCCGATGAAGGAGAAGAAGATCACGCTCGCCGCGGCCGGAATGCCGGAGGCATGGCCGAAGAAGTCGGCGAAGTGGTCGGCGTTCCAGGCGCTGAAGCCGATGATCGAGAAGAGCACGAGGACGCCGACCTTGATCAGCACCATGATCGTGTTGACCGTCGCCGACTCGGACGCGCCCCGCAGCAGCAGAGCCATGCACATCAGGACCAGGACGACGGCGGGCAGGTTGATGATGCCGCCGGTGGCCACGCCGTCGTCGCCGGGAATGAACGACACCGAGAGCGCTTCGGGCAGACTCCAGCCGATCGTGTTGCTCAGCAGTTCGTTGAAGTAGCCGCTCCAGCCGACCGCGACCGCGGACGTCGACACGCCGTACTCCAGCAGCACGCAGGCGGCGATGACGACCGCGGCACCCTCGCCCAGTGCGTGGTACGTGTAGGAGTAGGTGGACCCGCTCACCGGGATCGCCGAGGACATCTCGGCGTAGCACAGCGCCGACAGCCCGGCCGCGACTGCGGCCAGAATGAACGCGAAGATGACGGCCGGGCCGGCCTCGGGGATCGCGTCGTTCAGGACGAAGAAGACCCCGGTGCCGACCGTGGCGCCCACGCCGAACATCGTCAGCTGGAAGGTCGACAGGTTTCGGGCGAGTTCCTCGCCCTGGTGGTGCATCTGCTGAAAGACGATCGGCTTGCGCCGCTTCAGTTGTTCACCCAAAGGCAGGCTCATGGCGTCTCCCGGACGTTCGTGCG
>CALMIQ010000199.1 GCA_937863965.1 uncultured Micropruina sp. | reverse complement strand
GAGGCCACCGCGAAGATGCTCAGAACTCTGGGGCACTAAAGAGGTCCAACTCAGGACGGATGGCGGAGCTGGACCTGCCCGCTGTGCCGTTGCTCGACATCATCGGGTCGAGGCAACAGTGACCGGCGCCCCACTTCACCTGGTGGGCCACTCCGCAATCGAGAGCGGGTTGTCGATGACCTCCACCTCCACCTGCGCATTCAGGTCCTGCATGCTTGCCGGGCCGTCCTGGTAGTCCTGGTTGACCGTCAGCGTCCAGGTGCCGGTGAACCCGTCGGACGGTAACAAGAAGCCCGTGCGCCACTGCTCCTGGGCACCGCTTCTGACGCAACGCTCGGTGCCGAGGTCCGTCGTCCCGATGCCCGTGGCGGTGTGCAGGAGCTCGAAGTTTTGCCCGTCGCCCCGGTAGTGGCACTGCTGGTGCTCACTGTCGTTGGCGAATGTGTAGGCGATCTCCAGGAGCACCTGGTCATCGCCCAGCCGTGAATTGCCGTGGTTGTAGCCGATGAACGCCTCGTCGATCGTCCAGCTCACGTCCTCCAGTTCGACGGTGACGCCCACCATCTGCTCCTGGAAGTGCGGGAACTTCGACTTGAGCTCTCCCTCGTCGCCGAGGGGGACCACCGCTGCGTGCTGGCCCTCGTTGCCGAATCGGAGGGCGGCGCTCTCCAGAGAGAACGTGTCGACCTCCATCCCATCAACCTGGTACTCCAGTGCAAGATTCGCACGACCTCCCCCCGGCACTCCCGCGCCCTGGGGTGGGGAGCCGAATCCTTGGTGGAGGAGTCCGCTTTCGGGATCCACCCAGCTGAGGGTCGCCATGAGGTTGACCATGGACTGTGAATCGGTGGGATTGAAGGCTTCCACGTCGATGTCCACCTGCAGACCGTGGGTTCGCTGGGGCAGTCTGCCGGCCTCATCGTCCAGGTCCAGCACCCTGACCTCGCCAATGGTGTACTCCAGGCCACCGACGTACACGGTGGCGTCGATGGTGCGCGCAGGCAGGATGATGGCGTTCCCCCCATCGGCGTCGTCCGCCGCCCCGGCCACTCCGTCGTCATCCACGTCGGAGTCGCCGGGGTTGGCGCCATCATCCTGCTGCGGCTGTTCCTGCTGGACAACAACGTCGTCGTTGGCCTCGGCAGGTTCCCCCAGGGCGTCGCCGGTTCCTGAACACGCGGCCAGGGCTGCGGCGACGAAGCCAATCGCCAGAGTGGAGGAGATTCTTGTGATTGATGATCTCGGTGAAGAAGGCATGCCGGGGACTCTAGGGAAGGGGCCTTTCACAAACCTTTCAGTCCTCCGTCGGCCGTCTGGTTCGGAGTGGATGTCGGGCTCGGTGGAGTGGATCGTCGTCCGACGCTCAGCTCTCGGCCAGCTCTCGGCGAAGCTTCTTGTTCGCGCTCTCCACCTTCAACCGGGACAGAACCACGGCCACGATGGCAAGAATGATGGCCGGCATCCACAGGTACATGAACTGGATCATGGTCACCGCCGATTCCGGCTGCACCTCCGCGCCGCCGACGTAGCCGCTCGCGGCGAGCAGCCATCCAGTCACGGCCACACCGATGCCACCACCGATCTTCACGCCCAGGGACGTGGCGGAGAACATCATGCCGTCGATGCGCTTCTTCTTGGTCATGAAGGTGTGCTCTGACGCTTCGGCGATGAGAGCATTCAACGTCCCCTGCAGCGGAGCCATCCCTATCGATCCCACGGCCGTGAACACCAGCATGAGCGGGATGCTGCCCATGAAGGCGGCAACGATCACCAGTGCGCGTCCAATGAACGCGATGATGTATCCGTACAGATTGACCCAATAGATCCCTCTGGCCCACTTCACCACGAATGGCGTCGCCAGCAATGTGAGGATCATCGGAACGTTGATCGCCCAGGCGAACGTACTGAAGTAGTTCACATCCCCGAGGATGTAGGTCATGAAGTAGATCCCCATGCCCAGCATGGCCGTGACGACCTGACCGAGGGTGAACACCAGCACGATCATCAGGTAGTACTTGTTCGCGATCAGCAGCTTGAGCGACGCAAGCAGGGTCGGCTTGTCCTCGGCGATCGTTTCCTGCTCTTCCTCAGCGTCCTCGTCCGGGCGAGCGTAGAGCACCTCGGGTGGCAGTTCCCGCACGGAGAACACCGAGATCGTGTTCACGGTCAGGCCCACGAGCGCGAAGATGATGGCCACGCTGCGCCACGCCTCTGCGCCACCGCCGAAGAACTGCACGAGGCCCACCGTGGACACCTGGATGAGGAGGCTCGTCCCGAAGGCGAAGACGAAACGGATGGAGCCCATCTGCACGCGCTCTTCGGCGTTCTTGGTGATCAGCGCCGTCAGCGTCGAGTATGCGATGTTGTTGGCCGTGAAGAAGACAGCATTGAGCAGGACGTAGGTGATGAAGAACCACGTGTACATCGCGAAGTCGCCGAGACTCGGTGGGACCGCGAAGATCGCGACGATCATGGCGGCACACCCGAAGTATGCCCAGAACATCCAGGGACGGGCCTTGCCCATCCTGGTGTTCGTCTTGTCGATCAGTGAACCGAAGAAGATGTCGGAGATGCCATCGAAGATTCTCGAGGCCATGATCAGGGTGCCGATGATGCCGGGGTTCAACCCCATCGTGTCGGTCAGGTAGATCATCACGAAGAACGCGATGAAGGCGTAGACGACGTTGCCGCCCACGTCCCCCGAGCCGTACCCGACCTTGTTGTACCACTTCAGGTACTTCTTCTCTCGCGGGTCGTCAACCACTGTCGCGGTGTTCTCGCTCATGCGTTGGCCTCGTTCCTGTGATGCGGGATTGTTGATTCAACGCTCGCCGAGGGGACGAGCGTGAGAGCAAACCGGAACTCCGGCGCGTCGAGCCGGTACTTCTCGAGAAGCTCCGGGCCGCAACTGTTCGAACCGATGCCGTTGTGGGCGTAGTCCAGACACCACACCGTCTCGCCTGAACCGGTCAGATCCACATTGCGTCTCGCATCGGCCAGTTGTTCCTGCGTGTACGGCGAGACGTTGAAGCTGAACGTCTGGTCCCCCACTGCGGCAATGGCTCGCGCAGCGTCGTCATGGGCGATCACGTAGTCGCAATCGTGGTGACTGCCGTTCTCCTGCGGCCGCAGGTAGTCCACATGCAGCTCGGGCACCGAGGAGGAGTACCGCCCGTGGGAACTCGCCCGATGCTTGTCCGGGTAACTCTCGTGGGGGCCGCGCCCGTAGTACGTCACCTGATCGAAGGCTCCGTCCAGGAACAGGCGCAGGCCGAAGCGCGGGAACATGGGGAACTCGGGATCCTTGCGCACCGTCATGTCGACGTGGACCGCACCGGCAGGGCTCACGTGCCACACCGTCTCCAACGCCGCGATCCGCTGGACGGCCGGGGCGAGAAGTCCCATCGAGCTGGTGATCGTCACTCCATCCGGACCCACCGAGTACTCGGTGTCGTACGCGCGGGCGCGAGCGTGGGGGTACTGCGCCAGGTACCACTTCGCCTTGATGTACATGTCGTTGTCCGTCGGGGCCCGCCAGATGTTCACCTCCATCGGGCGCGTCAGCAGGGGCTCGCCTCCGACGTTCATCGTCTTGAACAGGCCATCGGTTCGGTCCAGGACGTACTCGAAAGAAGCGCCACTGATCGTGATGAAGCGTTCATCGGCCTGCACGTCGAGCGCCGGCGGGTCCTGGTCGTCGGGCGGCAGGAGCTCAAGCGCCGTCTGGTTCCGCGGGTCCGCAACCTCCAGCGGCACCTCGTCGAAGCCCAGGACGTGACCGGCCGGCACCAGCTCCGTGGCAACGAGGGAGTGATAGGTGACCTTGAGGTAGCAGCGTCCCGACTCGGGGACCGGGATGTTGCAGTTGACGGAGCCGACGGCGCGCGGCGGGATGGTCGGCAATGTCTCGATGGTCCCTTCCTCGATGAGCTCGCCGTCGCGCGTCACCTCGTAGCTGAGGCTCACGGTGCCGGCGAGATCGGTGAAGTCGAGGTGGTTGTGCAGCCGCAGTTCGCCGGTGGTCTGGTCGAAGCCCGCCACCCGGACCGGGCGGTGGACGTTGGCGAATTCCAGCAGGCCCACATGCGGTTGCCGGTCCGGGCTGACCAGGCCGTCCACGCAGAAATTGCCGTCGTGGATGATCTCGCCGTGGTCACCGCCGTAGTAGTAGATCGCACGACCGTCCTCGGTGGTCCCCGTGTGGACCGCGTGATCGCACCACTCCCACACGAAGCCGCCGCACATGACCGGATCGGACTCAACGACCTCGAGATAGTCCTGGAAATCACCCGGACCGTTGCCCATGGCGTGGCAGTACTCCAGCAGCAGGAAGGGCTTGTCGGGCTGCGAGTCGAGGTAGTCCTGCACCTCGGTCAAAGCGGGGTACATGCGGCTGTAGATGTCGATCACCGAGTAGTCGTACTTGCGCTTCTTGTCGTCGTAGAAGGAGCTTTCGTAGACGGTCAGGCGGGTGGGGTCGTAGTCCTTGGTCCAGCGCAGGGATTCCTCCAGGGTGATGCCGTAGGCGCACTCGTTGCCCGCGGACCACATCACGACGGAGGGACGGTTCTTCTCACGTCGCACGCAGGCTTGCATGCGATCCATCGTGGCCGGCAGGAAGTCCGGGTTGTCCGCGATGCGCTCGTTCCAGTGCAGTACCTGGTTGGGAAAGGACGGATCGGCCAGGTATTGGGCCTGCGTGCCGTGGCTCTCGTTGTCGGCCTCGTTCATGACGTAGAACCCGAGCTCGTCGCAGAGTTGGTAGAAGTAGGGCGAGTTCGGGTAGTGGGCGCTGCGGATCGCGTTGACGTTGTGCTGTTTCATCAACCTCAGATCCGTCATGAGTTGGTCCAGGCTGATGACCGGGCCCGTGACGGGATCGGAATCGTGCCGGTTGACGCCCCGGAACCTGATGTGGCGACCATTGACCTGCACCACGTTGCCGTTCGTCTGGATTTCCCTGACCCCCACGCGGTCCACGATGGCCTCCCGTTCGGTGGCGATGGTCAGCGTGTACAGGTACGGATCCTCGGCGTTCCAGAGGTGCGGGGTCGGGATCCCGAGCTCGGTGCCGTGGGTGAACTCGTCGTCGGCGGGGGCGTGTCGCAAGTCGGCCTCGGCGACGGGTTCCCCGTCGGCGTCGGTGAGCGTGATGCGGGTCGGGACGGGATCGCCGCTGAAGGATGCGCGGACGTGGACCACGGCACGATCCGGGTGGAGTTGTGTGGTGGTGAAGTAGTCGAAAACCGCCGATTCCGGGCGCTGCAGCAGGTAGACATCGCGGAAGATCCCGCTCGTGCGGAACTTGTCCTGGTCCTCAAGGTACGTGCCCACTCCCCACTTGAGGACGAGGACCGCCAGCCGGTTCGTCCCGGCGACGAGCAGGTCGGTCACGTCGAACTCGCTGGTGGCGTGGGAGATCTGGCTGTAGCCAACGTAGCTGCCGTTCAGCCACACGTAGTAGCAGGAATCGACTCCCTCGAAGTTGAGGTGGACCCGGGGAGCGTCCGGGTCCGGCGCGTAGTCGAAATCGCGGATGTAGGCGCCGCAGGGATTCTCCTGGGGCACGTGCGGGGGGTCGAGCGGGATCGGGTAGCGGATGTTGGTGTACTGGTGGGAATCGAAGCCCAGGTTCTGCCACACGCTGGGCACGGGCACCTCGCCATATGCGTCTGCCAGGTCATCACCGAGGTAGAACTGCTCCGGCACGTCATAGGTGCTCTCGAAGTACTGGAACCACCATGGGCCGTTGAGCATCTGGAGCCGGTCCGATTGCTCCCGATCCCCAACGAGCGGCCCCATGGGCCGGGATGCCGGGACGTAGTACGCCCGTCGCGGCAGGACGCTTACGTTCACGACCTGGAGGTTCTCGTGATGACGGGGGGTGATCATGGGGCGCTCCTTTGCTTCCTGCCGGACGTGCGCCGCTGGGACCGCCCCCTCGACTGGGAGTCGGGTCCAGCGACTGACGCAGTACTTGATCGTCATTTATACCATGGAGTCTGGCGCGGCGCCCGCTATTCAGAAAGTTCCTTGATCTCTTGTCAGACGGAGCTTGGCATGCTCACTCCAGCCGGGCATCGGCCACGGGATGAGGTTCGGTGGTGACGGTGACCACGACGTCGCCTGCCCGCCAGTCCACCTCGTTGCAGCGCCGTTCGAGTTCCTCCAGCCAAGCCACTTCCACCACCAGCCTGTCCACCTGCACGAAGACCTCCAGGTGCAGCACGTGGCCCTCGTCCCGAGCGCGGGTCTGGACGCCGACCACCCGCGGGTCATCCATGACGGCTGCGTTCACCTTGGCGATCACGGGGTCCACCTCCGAGTTGTCGAAGGTGGTGGGGCGGGTGTCCATCAGGTCGCGGATGGCGTTGGCGGTGTTGTCCCAGCCGTCTTTCGAGATGCTGATGGAGACCACGAGAGCGGCGACGGCGTCCGCCCACCAGAATCCCAACCCGATGCCGAGCACGCCAACAGCAGTGGCCAGACCGGTCAGCCAGTCGGCCTTGTTCATGTCCGCATCGGCGCGCAGGACCTTGTCGCTCAACTGCTCGGCATAGCGCAGCTTGATCCGGCCCATGATGACGGGCGTCACCCACTCCAAGGTCGACGGCCTCATCCGCAGGGCGGGGCTTCGCTATCCCACCGCAGATCTGCGCCGAATCGACCTCGTCGAGGAACGAGGCCTCGACCGCGGCGTGATCGCGCAGCTGGCGACGTGTTCGTTCATCGAACGCTCCCACAACGTCGTGTTCCAAGGCTTCACCGGCTCCGGGAAGTCCTACCTCGGCTGCGCCCTGGCGAAACAGGCCTGCCTCCACCGGATCCGGGCCCACTACATCCGCATGCCCGACCTCGCCGAAGCTTGGCACCTGGCCCGGGACAAGCCGCAGGGGCAGATGAAGTTCCTCCGTAAATACGCGGCCTTCACCCTCCTTGTGGTCGATGAGTGGCTCCTTGACCCGCCCGATGAGAGCATGCGCAGCATGCTGCTGGAGCTACTCGAGCGCCGCTACGACACCACCTCCACGCTCTTCTGCACCCAATACGCGAAGAAGGACTGGCACCAACGCCTCGGCGGCGGAGTCCACGCCGACGCCATCATGGACCGCATCGTCCACAACACCATCTGGATCGACACCGGCAACCACAACATGAGAGAACACACCGCCACCAAGTAACCGACCGGCGCTGGCGGAGGCTCTGGCCCCCGCCAGCGCCACTGGTGGCCCCCACCTGCAATATCACCGGCCCCCAGAGGCAGTATCCAGTGGCCCCGTCAGCCTCGAATACTCAGTTCGACCTGAGTTGGACCTCTAGGTCGGATTTCGGGTGACTATGAGGACATAGGCGCTTG